>NZ_JACOOD010000003.1:0-170265 GCF_014287405.1 Bacteroides sp. NSJ-48
TAAAGCAGCATGATATGATGTTACTCACAGAATCAGAAGAGGTCATCAGACTTCTTCCGGAACGTCATGTCCTGTCGGATAGAATTATGTGAGAAAGCACCGAAAAATGGCAATAAGAATGGCATATGAAGTGGTCATGTCCTATCATCTTCATATGCCATCTTATTTTTTAGGGACATTTACTGAATATCCCTAAGTAAGCACATGATAAAAACAATAGGGTGATAAAGTGGTTCTTCACAATATCACCCTATTTTTTGTTACTTTTAATTGGCCTATCACTTTTTTCCTAATAAATACCTTCTGTCGTCATTTGTATACGCTTCATCGTTCCATCTTCATTGTAATACAAACGCTCTATGCAGACCGAACGGCGAAAACTTCCTCCTGTAGGATTAATGCCACCATTATGATAGATAAAATACCAATTACCCTTAAACTCTATAATAGCCTGATGATTCGTATTGCTATTTCCAGCCAATTCATTTAAAATCCCTTTGTATTCCCAAGGACCCGTTATACTGCGACTCATGGCATAACATATCTTCTCCGGAAATTCGGAAGCATAAGAAAGGTAATACCAATCGCCTCTTTTATGAATCCAAGGAGCTTCTGTGAAGCGAAGTAAGTCAACCGGAATAATCGGCCCGTCCAATTCTATCATATTCTTCTTCAGTTTGGCGAAATAGCATTGACTATTGCCCCAATAAAGATATGCCTGCCCATCATCGTCAATAAAAACAGTGGGATCTATATCATCCCAATAACTTTTGCTGCGGTCTGCTGTCATATCGTTGGTAATGAGGGCGGAACCACGGGCATCTACAAACGGACCTGTCGGTGAATCGGATACGGCTACACCGATGGACTTACCGGGAATCGTCTCATGCTCCACCGTTACGTACCAATAGAATTTGCCTTCATGTTCTATAACCTGACTTGCCCAAGCTTCGCCTTTTGCCCAAGAAAAGTCCTTAGCCTTTAGAGGGACGGCATGTTCTGTCCACATTTTCAAATCGGAAGAGGAAAAGACACACCATTCTTTTAAGTCATAATGCTCTTTCGGTGGAGGACACTCATCATGACCACCATAAATATACATTTTTCCATCATGTACCATCGCTGCCGGATCTGCAATAAACTTATGCTTTACTATTGGATTTCCCACAGCAACAAAAGTAGTGTCACTTTGTGCCAGCAGCCCTTGCGGAACTGCCAGCATCAAAGAACTAACCCCAAAAATAAATATATTTTTCATCATGATATTCCCTTTGAGTTCAAGACATCAATACTTCAAAATATATACTGCGAAAGTAACAGGCTCCAAATCTACGTTCAAGGTATGCCCATTCACATCCAAAGATGTTTCTTGCGGAATAATTGCCAATGGATTTTCAATAGTATTATCCTTATCCATGCTAGTGAAAGAAAGTTTGATACAACGTGCTCCCGACAGAACTTCTTTCTTTTTCAATCCGTTAAAAATCAAAGACAAAGACTGCTTTTTGCCTGAGGTATTGACCACTTTCACAATGATCTCATTCTTATTTTTGTCACATACGGCACTCGCAAATAACCCGTTCTGCCCCTCGGCACCCGTTACAGGCTTTTTATTCATAGTCAGAGAAAGAACGTTCGTTCCCTTATGCGTTGCGAAAAGCTGCTGCACATAATAGCTCACTGTACACACTGAATTCAAGTTATCAAACCATATCATGTCCGGACGCCACTGCCAACCTTCTACATGAGCAAATAACGGTGCATAGGTAGCCATATGCACAATATCCGCATTCCGCTCCAATCCGGTCATAAAGGCTGCCTCGAGTAGTGAAGCATGGAAATGGTTCCACTTCTTTCCTTTGCCATGACAGGCATATTCTCCGGCAAAAACTTTCGGGCCTTTACGGTCGTAATTGTCATAACGCGCTCCCTGGCTTAGGAACCATGCTTCGGGACGATAGAAATGTTCGTCCACCAAATCGACTTTCAGACTTTTCATTTCCGGCCAGAGATAATCAAACTGCTCACCTTCCGAATCAGGACCGGAACTACCCACAATCTTTATGTCGGGATATTTCTTGCGAATGGCTTTGACAAAGGGTTCCAGATGTTCGGGATATTCCTTTCCCCACTGCTCGTTACCTATACCTATAAGTTTCAGATTGAACGGTGCGGGATGTCCCATATCGGCACGTATCTTTCCCCAGGGAGTATCAACTGCACCATTTGCAAATTCTATCAGATCGAGCGCATCCTGAATATAACTCTCCAGGTCGCAAAGAGACACATGCGCATCCATATTTGGGTTTTGAAACTGACAAGCCAAACCGCAACTCAATACCGGCAACGGTTCCGCACCGATTTCTTCGGAAAGCTGGAAGAACTCATAAAATCCCAAACCATAACTTTGGTAATAATCGGGAAAGAACCGATGCGGGAAAGTATATTGCCAACGATTTTCATTCAGCGGACGGTTCTCTACCATACCTACCGACTTTTTCCAGTCGTAGCGTGATGCGATATCAGTACCTTCTACAATACATCCGCCGGGAAAACGGAATACACCCGGCTCTATATCTGCCAGTGCCTGCACCAAATCTTTACGAAGCCCGTTTTCATGTCCTTGCCAGGTATCTACCGGGAAAAGGGAAATATGTTCCAAATCCACCGTTTGCCGGGAAGCAAGGAAAATACGAAGAATAGCTTTCGGATTGGTCACTTCCGGCTTTAGTATCACCTGATATTTTTTCCATTCCTTTGAATCGACCGTTACATCGGCAGTTGCAAAAGCCTGTTGTTCATTCATAGATTTCGTATCGGCCAGCTCCACACGGATTTTAGCGGGTGTTTCCCCTTCTGCCACACGTGCCCATACAGAGAAACGATACTCTGCGCCTTTTTTTATTCCGATACCGAAAAAGCCTTCATTGTCCAATCCGGTCTGTTTATGCGGATGTCCGGCATACGCCAAACGCACATAATGCGGGTTTCTTTCAAAAAGACCGTCATCTTTCAAAGATACCTTACCGAATGTCTTCCACCCCATAAAATGTTGCGGAAATTCAAATGAACGGTTCTTCACAAGTTCGGCATACAGACCGCCGTCGGCAGCATAATTGATATCTTCGAAAAACAGACCATACATAGTAGGCTGAATTTCCGCTCCCGGTTTCCCGGCTTGTATCACCAATTCATTTGTTTGTGCTTGCAGTGCCGAACCTGCCGCAAGAGCCAGCACTGCCAATAAACCTTTGTATTTTTTCATGGTATAAAATGTATATATGATTACTTAATTCGCTTTCCCCATATAGACCTGCCACAACTGTCCAGTCCTGTGAAAAGAACAGTTTCCTTTTCGTTTTCCCAATCGTGTCCGGCAAATATAATCAGATTATTTATAATTTCACCTTCCAGGGTCAGGGACAATAATTGCTTTGCTTCCAAAAGTTTCCAGGTACCTTTATTCTCACCTAAATGTCCGTTCTTCTCCAAGGACAGCAAATGAGACACGTTCCACTCCTCTTCTTTGAGCTGTCCCTCCCCCCATAGGATCTGGCCTGCCTGCAAACGGCGTTCATACGCAGGTTCCTGTATGCGTATAACTTCCCACTCTCCTGCCATATCTTCTGCCGAGAATTTACGGGAAACACTGCCTGTATAACGTTCGGGCGACACCACCGGCCATCCGTCGGGCGTAAAAAAGACCTGTCTCAGATGAAGATCCATCATTTGGTTATGGGGTGATAGGCGTCCCTGATGTGCCATAAAGTATTGCCCTTCATCCGAGGTGAATACACTGCAGTGTGCAGTCCCTGCCCAACCCGGATGATTATGAAAACGATATGGAGCTGTCAGAATAGGAAAATTATTAGTAGTGTCTTTCAGTTCCACGCCGGAGAAATCAACAAACGGGCCTTCCGCTTTGTCCGAACGCCCTACCCGTACGTTATAGGTGGTCATCAGCGGATCGTATGAAACAAACAAATAATACTGTTTCAGATCAGGATTGTAAATAATCTCGGGAGCTTCCAGATTATCTTTCTGATAATTGGCGCGGCGTGCGGTGAGATGCCCCTGATCTCCCTCCTCGGCGGGAAGTCCGGTTTCCGGATCCAACTCTACGCAGTACAATCCTCCAAAGAATGATCCATAATGCATCCACCACTTTCCGGTGACAGGATCGGCCATGACGCTCGGATCAATTGCATTCATTACCGAAGCCTCATTGGTCTTGACAACACAACCTCGTTGTGTCCAAGGGCCTTCGGGTGATGCAGCCTCTGCCATACCTATATACGATGTCTTGCGGCCAAAAGCCGATACGCAATAGTAGAGTCTGTATTTATCACCAAAAGGGATTATATAAGGAGCCCAGATGTTCGTTGCTCCCTCACCTCCGGCATGCGAACGTACCCACTCCACAGCTTCCTGCGGTATTTCCGGAAAAGCCCAGCCAACAAACTCCCATTTGACAAGGTCCTTGGAACGGCGCACTTGTATGTATCCCAACGGAACATTTTTTTCTTCGGCTTCTTGACGGTTCTCACCTAAAATGGCATCGGTAGAGTACATATAATAATAATCACCCAATTTACAACAAGACGGATCATGCACATTGTAAGTTCCCCACAAGCGGTAGTTGTCCATAGAGGACAAAAAAGAGTAGTCATCCTGCCAGGGATTAGGCGAAGCTATGGGAGTAAAAACCGGAGAATTACAATTAGCAAACAGAATTCCCATAGACGTGACGACCACACATAACATTTTTCTCATAATATCAGCAAATTAAAAATACAATGCAAATGTACGCCATACCCAAAACAGTAGAGGTGGATATATGACCTTTTAAGGTGGACAATCTTCCAACTTCACAAAAAAGACCGCAGACTTTTTATATCATCACAAGTAATACATTAACTTTGCTTGTGCTAATACCAAATGATGAAACAATGCATAAGTTTTTTCGTATTATTATATTATATATCGCTTTGGCAAGCCCCGCTATTTTGTGGGCTCAGGAGTCTTTTACCAACCGGTATAACACAATCTACATAACCATGAATGAGGGGCTTCCCAATAATTTTGTTGATGATATCTACAAAGACCGGCAAGGCTTCCTTTGGATTTCCATGTCGGGAGGTGGACTATCCCGATACGACGGCTATGAATTCGTCAACTTCACTCCGGCTACCCCACATTGCCGGCTCAAGAGCAACTTCATACGCAAAGTCTACGAAGACAACTTTCAGCGGCTTTGGGTTGTATCAGAAGGGGGCACTGATATTATCGACCTAACAACCATGCAGTCCGTATTGCCTCATGATCCCCGAAAGAGACTGGAGACACTCATTAAGCAACCGGCATTCATGGTTACACAAGATGCCAATGGATGTATTTGGCTGTATTGCAGCAATAGCCTGCACCGTATTGCTTTCCGCACTAATGGAGATATAGAAAGTATTCATTCACTAGAGATTCCTAATCCTTACCGATACGATATCATCTTTAAGGACGTGGAAAATGAGGGAAAAGTATGGATAGGTATCAATGGCGCACTACACAAAATAGGTATCACTGCACAAAGCAAACTAGAGGCAACCTTAATCGACGACTGCCTGAGTTTTGCACCGGATCTATATTTTACAGACTTCATAGCCAAAGAAAATGAAGTATGGATCGCCACCGACAAAGGTTTGTACCGATATAATAAAAACGAAGGTATAGTGAAACAATATATGCATACCCCTGACAATCCTCATTCCCTCTCACAAAATTTCCTGACCTGTCTCGCCATAACCAACGACAAACAATTACTGGTTGCCAGCCTGAAAGGCATCAACATATACAATCCCATAAAGGACAATTTTGAACGCATAAGTGACCAGGCATCCAATACAGGCAGCAAGCTACTGAACAGCAATTTTATCAACTGCATCATCGTAGAAGGGCAGCATATCTGGGTAGGAACCGAAAGTGGTGGTATCAATAAAATGACCGCCAAGCGTCTGTCCATACAAAATTATCAGCATGATAACAAGAATCTCCAAACAATCTCTCACAATCCGGTGAACGCCGTTTACGAAGATAATAGCGGAAACTTATGGGTAGGCACCGTAGAAGGGGGGCTGAATAAAAAGGCGGTAGGAAGCGACAGCTTCATCCATTATACATACGAAAGCGGCACTCTTACCCACAACTCTGTTAGCGCCATCACCGCCGACGGGCAAGGAAGATTGTGGATTGGTACATGGGGCGGCGGCATCAACCTTATCAACCCACAAAACCCACAGCACAGAATAGAAGCAATCACAGCCCGGAATAAAGGCAACTACCCCATAGACTTTATCGGAGCTCTGGCCTACGACTCCATAAACAACGGTATGTGGATCGGAGCAAACCAGGGATTATTCTTCTATGACCTGGCGCATAAACAGCTTTGTTCACCATTTGCCAAGCGTGCCGCCGAAGACATACGAGGTTGCATCGGCTCTATCATAGACAAAGACGGGCAATTATGGATGGGATGTCTGGACGGCGTTTATATCATCGACCTGCACTCCCGCTCCGTCTCATCGCCTGAGGGAACATTCCGTTACCGTCATCTGAAGTACAAACTGGATGATCCGTCTTCCGGACTGATAGAAAAGATATGTTGCTTTTACGAAACTCAGGACGGCACACTGTGGTTGGGCAGCAACGGTTATGGCATTTATAAACGTATGCAGAACGAAGATGGAGAAGAACAGTTTGTCTGTTACAACTCCCTTCATGGTCTGCCAGACAACAGTATCCGCAGTATCCTGGAAGATGATAAAGGATGTATCTGGATAGCAACCAACAATGGGCTGTCGCGCTTCCAACCCAAAGAAAACCACTTTATCAACTACAACCGACAAGACGGTCTTGCCGATACCCAGTTTTACTGGAATGCAGCTCACCGTTCACAATACAGCAAGCTTTATCTCGGCACCGTATCCGGGCTGGTTGCCATAGATTGCAACCTGCCTGCCCTTACAACCCAGTCTTCCAAAATACGGTTCACCCATTTGAAAGTAGGAAACGAGGAAATATTCCCCGGCAACGAATACTTGCCGCTCGATATTGCCGTCAGTAAGGCTATCCGCATCCACGAACGTGAAAAATCTTTTTCACTGGAATTTTCCGCACTCAACTACGAGTCCGACAATACCGCCACTTACAGTTACCGCCTACTGGGTTTTGACAACCGTTGGATACACGTGCCTGCTAGCCGGCGTTTTGCTACTTACACCAATCTGTCTCCGGGAAACTATACGCTGCAAGTGAAGTACACGCCCTACACCCCAACCGGAGAGGATAATATAACGGAACTGCAAATAACAATCCAGCCCTATTTTTACAAGACAACCTGGTTTATACTGCTTGTAATAATCCTTGCCACATTCGCTACATGGCAATTCTACCAATGGCGCATACGAAGCCTGAAAGAGCAAAAAGCAAGATTACACCAAAAGGTGGAACAACGCACCCATGAACTGAAAAAGCAGAAACAACTACTGGAAGAACAGACCGAAGAGTTGTCCCGTCAGAACCGGATGTTGAAGCAACAAAACGAAAAAATTACCCGGCAGAAAGCGCAGCTTACTAAAATGACACGTAAGATACAAGAGCTGACCTTGGATAAGATAGCATTCTTCACCAATATCACACACGAATTCCGCACCCCAATCACACTGATCATAGGACCGATAGAGCGTGCATTAAAGTTAAGCTACAACCCTCAAGTCATCGAGCAGTTACATTTCGTGGAACGCAATTCCAAATACCTGTTATCGCTTGTCAACCAGCTTATGGATTTCCGTAAGGTGGAGTCGGGCAAACTGGAAATCGTAAAATCCCGGAATAATTTTCTGAAATTTGCCAATGAACTGATCATATCTTTTGAAGTCTTTGCCAAAGAAAGAGACATCACAGTGAAACGTTATTTCCGGATGCCTTCACCGGAAATCTCTTACGATGAAGAAGCGATGCACAAAGTGCTGACGAACCTGCTGAGCAATGCCATTAAATTTACGCCAAACGGCGGAAGTGTGTCTTTGTTCATAGCCCTGCTACCTCCTGCTGATAACCGCAAATCCATGCTTTACATCTGTGTCAGCGACACAGGTAGCGGTATTCCTGATGATGACACAATCAAAATATTCAACCGTTTCTACCAGTCGCAAGGACAAACCAAATATCCTATGTACGGACAGGCTGGAAGCGGCATCGGACTTTACTTGTGTAAACGTATCGTACAGATGCATGGGGGTGAAATCCATGCGCAAAACAACCATACGACAGGCTGCTCGCTACGCATCCTCCTGCCAATAACACCGGAAAGCAATACGGTGGAAACACTGGCCGAAAGTGCCCCGCAACTTATGACTTCCGATGCGCTACCCCCATCCGATACTTTCGGAAAAGGTTTATCAATCCTGGTGGTCGAGGACAACGCGGATATGCGTGGATATATCCGTTCCATCCTACGGGATAAATACAATGTGTTCGAAGCTGCCCATGGAGCAGAGGCTTTGAATATATTAAACTCACATTCGGTAGACTTTATCATCAGTGACCTGATGATGCCCGTAATGGACGGCATTGAACTGTCCCGCCGGGTAAAAGAGAATTTCGCTATCTCCCATATCCCTTTCCTTATGCTGACAGCCAAGACATCGCAGGAATCACGCCTGGAAAGCTACCGCATAGGAGTTGACGAATATTTACTGAAACCTTTTGACGAGACATTACTGCTTACTCGCATCGAGAATATTCTTGAGAACCGTAAACGTTATCAAAAGAAGTTTGCTATAGCCATGGATGTGGATGCCTTGAATATGGAAGAGGAATCGGGCGACAAGAAGTTCCTCAACCGCATCATGGATGTCATTAAGGAGAACTACAAAAATTCCTATTTCGAGGTGAGCGATTTCTGCGAAGCGGCAAGTGTGAGCAAAAGCCTGTTGAACAAAAAGCTACAAAGTCTTGTCGGGCAGTCTGCCGGACAATTCATACGTAACTATCGCCTGAACATTGCCCGCGAACTATTATTGAAAAACCGGGAGAATAAAAGTATGAACATTGCAGAAATTGCCTATGAAGTAGGATTTAATGACCCTAAATACTTCACAAGATGCTTCACCAAATACTTCAATACAACACCGAGTTCACTACTTAATAAAGAAGAATAGCCTTACTTACGACAATAAACAATAAATCTATATAGTTGTATTACTTACACTTTAAGTTCGTTTATCCACCTCTAAAACTCATTTGTCCACCCTCATTTACACCATAAGTCCTACTTTTGTCGCACAATCATTGCTCATTCCTTCAAGAAATCCCTTCAAGGAAAAGCAATGATTGAAAACCTAATTTTAATATTAATATATGAAGAACGACAAGAGAACGGCTATCCATCGTAAATGGTATTAGCCAAATTCAATCTCCCCTAATTTTGTGGAGTCTGTGACCAGACTCCCCGACGGTTAACATCGGATCGTATATTGATTAATTTGATATTTTCAATATAATTAATTATACTCTAATCCATTAATTTAATAATCTTAATTCTTTTAAAAATGAGGAAACATTTATTTCTTTCCGTAATGCTTGGTCTGTGTGCCTTTAGCGGTATGACGGTGTATCCTACACCTGCCATGGCTACTGTGACACAATCTCCGACTATCAAGGTTCGTGGCCAAATTGTCGACGAACAAGGTGAACCTATGCCAGGAGCTACCATCAGAGTTAAAGGCGGACAAGGCGGAACCATTACCGATCTGGATGGAAACTTCCAGTTGGAAGTTCCCGGAAACGCTATTCTTTTGATAAGCTATGTGGGTTTCAAGGAACGCGAAGTAGCAGTTCGCAACCGCGCCATTATTGATTCCATACAATTACAGGCTGATGACCAGATGCTGGAACAAGTGGTTGTTGTAGGTTATGGTACACAAAAGAAATCCGACTTAACCGGTTCTGTTGCCGTAGTAGATGCGGAAGCTTTGAAACAGACATCAAACTCCAACATCTCCACCATGCTTGAAGGCAAGGTTTCCGGCGTGCAAGTCACCTCCGACGGACAGCCGGGTGCCGATCCTACCGTACGTATTCGCGGTGTAGGATCTTTCGGCAGTACTTCTCCCCTTTATGTCATCGACGGCGTTCCCATGGGAACTTCCATCCGCGATTTTTCTTCCAACGATATTGAAACCATCCAGGTATTGAAGGATGCTTCGGCTGCCGCCATCTACGGTTCACGTGCTGCCAACGGTGTGATTATCATCACCACCAAACGCGGACAAAAAGACCAACCGCTGAAAGTGGACTACAATGGATATTTCGGTATGGATTATATTCCTAAGGGAGTCTATGATGTAATGGATGCCGACCAATACAGCCAGTACATCGGTCAGGCTTGTGCAAACTCCAACACTCCGTTGCCATCGGGATACAAGCTCAACAGCGAAACCGGGAAATACCATTTCCAAGATGACACCAATACCAACTGGTTCGACGAAGTATTCAAAACGGGTATCCGTCAAAACCATAATATAAACCTTTCCGGAGGTGGTGCTCACAACACCTATAATATAGCATTAGACTATTTCAACCAAAAAGGAACACTCGAAGGTGCCGGTCCTAACTACGAACGTTACACCGCACGTGTCAACAACAGTATGGACACCAAGTTCATAAAGTTCCAGACCAGCCTTGTTTACTCCCACTCCGACCAAGACAACATGGGCCTGTCCAATGCTTCCGAATACGTTCAAGGTCTGTATGGCGACGTAACCAACATTCTACGCGGAACCTTACTGATGCAGCCCACCATCAAAGCATACGATTCTTCAACATGGGTGCTCGACAATTTGGTGGGAATTGCCAACAACTTCAATTATGACGCTTACGGCTATGGCGTATACTACGATACCATACATGGTGATATCTCCGCTTCCAATCCATTACTGGTAAACAACCTGCTGCAACGTAACACACGTGTGGACCGTTTCGTGGGAACAGGCTCGGCAGACGTAGACATCTTCAATATGTTCGGCTTCAACAGCAAAAACCACAAACTCAACTATAAAATAAACCTCTCTTACAGCAAAACCTTCTGCAAGGACTTCACTTGGATTCCGGCATGGGTGCAGAGTAACCGCGTCTATCTGTCCAAGAGTAATGAACGGTTGACCAAGGGTTCCCGTATTTATTCGGACGCCTTGATAGAGAATGTGCTTACTTACGATGGTACGATAGGCAAACACCACATCAACGTAGTGGCAGGCCAGACTTACGAAGAAGAAAACACCGACCTGCTGACCGGATGGGGAATCAACTTTACCGAACCTTATTTCCTACAACTTCAGAATGCCGCCAACACGTATTCCGAAAGTTACGAATACAAGCATGCTATCTTGTCCTACATCGGTCGTATCAATTACAACTACGATGACAGGTATTTATTATCGGCAACAGTACGCCGGGATGGCAGCTCACGCCTGACCAGAAGTATCCGTTGGGGAACTTTCCCTTCCGTCTCTGTGGGCTGGCGCTTCGACAAAGAAAGCTTCTTCCCTTTCAATCCGGACGTCGTGAACATGTTCAAAGTTCGTGCAAGCTATGGCGAGCTTGGTAATGAGAACATCGGTGAGTACATGTATCAGGCCGTCATGTCACGCAATAATATGACTTACAATTTCAACGGTAACGTAGTGACCGGTTCTGCCGTTTCCACTTTCGTGGACAATAACCTTGCATGGGAGAAAAAGAAGACCTACAATGTGGGTATTGATCTTGCTTTGTTCCGCAATCGTTTGGAGTTTACAGCTGAGTGGTACAAGAATACCAGCGAAGACCTTCTGTATGCTGTTCCTGTTCCGGAACAAGCCGGAGTGTCCAATACCACCGTAACGATGAATGCCGCTTCGATGAACAACTCCGGTTTTGAGTTCTCCGCTACCTACCGTAACCGCGACCATGACTTCAAATATGAAGTATCGGCCAACCTTAGCACATTACGCAACCGCGTAACCTCATTAGGTTTCGGTACCGATTCTTATATCTCAGGTTCTTACATCACTAAAGTAGGCGAAGAAATCGGTCAGTTCTACGGTTGGGTTTATGAAGGTATCGCCCGCACGCAAGAAGTTCTTGACAACCACGCCACACAAGAAGGCGCCCAAATTGGCGACTGCCTCTATAAAGACGTAAACAATGACGGTAAAGTAGACTCCGAAGATCAAGTGGTATTGGGCAGCGGCATGCCAAAAATCAATTTCGGCCTTAATGCCCGTTTTGAATACAAGCGCTTTGACCTGAGCATCGCAACGTTCGGCGCACTGAACTATCACGTTAGCGACGACATCTACAACTCACTCAACTCTTGCTATGGCTGGGGAAACAAAGAAGTGGGTATGCTCGATGCCAACCGCTTTAGCGAAGACGGCAGCACTTACCTTTCCAACGTGCCACGCACCTATGTTACCAACAGTGCCAGCTTGGGTTGGAACGACCTCTTCAGTTCACGCAAGATTCAGAATGCAGCCTACTGGAAAATAGCCAATGTAGAATTGGGCTACAACTTCCCGGATAAGTGGTTCGACAAATATGTATCCGATGTACGTTTCTACATATCGGCACAGAATCTCCACACATTTACCGGCTATCATGGTTACAATGTGGATTATGCAGGAGGAACTTTCACTCCGGGATACAATTTCTGTTCTTATCCTACTGCACGTACTTTCATGTGTGGTGTTCATTTTACATTCTAATCTTTACCTTTCTAGTACCTAAATTAAAAACAGATCTTATGAAACTAAATAAATATTCACTTGCTCTCATTTTGGGATTTGGCATGTTGACTTCCTGCAACGACAGATTAGAACTGTTGAATCCCAACCAGCAAACCTCAAGTACATTCGGCTTTAATCCTGATGACTTGGAGGAATGTGTGATTGCCGCCTACAACCACATCCGCATGGAAGGTTCTTATGCTCGTGTAGGCTACACCATCGATGTATGTCGTGGCGATGAAGCCTGGAACTCTTCACAAGTGTGGTATCTGCCTTTTGATGATCTTAATGCTGAAGTCACTTCAGACGTTACATGGTGGCCCTGGCGTGAGTGGTACTATACTATCAATGTGTGCAATTTCACCATTTCACGCTGCGGTGAAGATAACAGCCAACTTACCGAAAAAATGAAACGTATCAAAGGACAGGCGCTTTTCCTTCGCGCTCTATCCTACTACAACTTAGTGGGCTATTATCAGAATCCGCCTCTCATTACGGATTATGCTACCTACTCTTCGTTAAACGGACTTTATGGCGCCAACAGCACCTATGATGCAGTGCTCGACCAAGTGGAAAAAGACTTTCTGGAAGCAATGGAATTGCTTCCCTCCCGTGATGAAGGCAGTGAATGGAGCGGTGGACGTGCCACCTGCGGTGCTGCGGCTGGCTATTATGCCCGCGCCCTCATGATGCGTCAAAAATACAGCGAAGCACTTCCGGTATTGAAAGATATCATCGCCAAAAAGTATGGCACTTATAAACTGATGGACAACTACGGAGATAACTTCCGTGAAGGTTCGGCATACGAGAACAACACAGAGAGCCTCTTCGAAGTACAATTCCTCGACTATGGAGCGCAAGGCACCGACGATGAATGGACACCAGTAAACACAAGCCCCAATGCCACACAAGGCTCGGCCGTTGAGAGCAACTTCGCTCCAGGTGCCTACGGCGGATGGGCCGACATCTCGGCTTCGCCCTGGCTTTACCAGCTTTTTAAAGAAGAGCGTACCACCAGTGGGAAACTCGACCCCAGACTCTATTGGACCATTGGGACTTATGAAACCGATTGGGAAAACTTCGAATATGGCAACGTGGCTTATACAAATATACTTAAAGCCACTGATAATATCGTGACCAACAACACTTTCGGAGGTCTGCCGATTGCCAAATTCACGAATCTCCGCACCGGATTATATAGCACTGTGGTTACGGGCTTGCACGATGGCATCAACCTGCGGCTGATGCGCTACTCCGATGTACTGCTACGCGCTGCCGAGTGCGAGAACGAAGTCAACGGTCCTACACAGCAAGCTATCGATTGGATTAATGAAGTGCGTAACCGCGCCAATCTGGTAGATCTGAAGCTCGAAGACTTCAATTCTGCCGACAAGCTCTTTGAACAGATAGCCAACGTGGAACGTCCTAAAGAATTCGGATGCGAATTCGGACGAGGCTTCGACCTCATCCGCTGGGGATTCTTCTATGACAACGGACGCCTGCAACAACTAAAAGAACATGGCACAGTGCGCCGCTCCATAAATGGAGTAAAGGATCCTGTGAAGTACAGCGATATAGCAAGCGACTCCGAACTGAAGAGCACTTTCGATACTTACAGACCTGGACATGAGTTTCTGCCTATCGTACAGCAGTTGATGAACAACAATCCGAACCTGACAGGAAACTCAGCCAATTACAGTACAGATAATTCCATTTACTTCCGGGAAAACAAATGGAAAGTACGTCCAGTCGTAGAGTTAAGCAAGTAAATAAACTTAGAAACACACTCCCCTCAGCCCTACGGCCTCAACCGGAACAGGCGGGGAACGTTTCAAACCATTACCTATTAAAAAATAAAGAAAATGAAACATTTCTATAAAATAACATTTTTCTGTTGTGCAGCAACCTTGTGGATGTTGGTCCTGGCAAGCTGCGAAGGAGGCGAACTCTATGACGTAAATGCTCCCGAATGGATTTCTGATAAAATACAGGAAATAGAAGACTCCAAGAAAGAACCGGAAGATGAAATACTTGAAGGTATGCAGGAAGATGTATACACCATCGGGAATACGGATTTCACCTCCGGTTTCTGGGCTGCCTTTTCTAAGTATTATGTGATACCTGACGGCGAGAAATGGAACGCGGTGTTCAATCTTAACATCAACCCTGCCGATAACACATATTATAAGAACTTTGCCCTTATCATCACCAATGATGTGGAACGTGGCGGTGAGGGATATACCGAATATGGAGCTATCCGCTTTGATGTTACAGGTAACCCTGAAACTTATAACTCTCAGTGGGGCGATCATATTGACTTCCAGTACATATCGGGCACCTTGCTTCTTAATCCCGTTGATAACAAAGACGAGAACGTACAAAAGTTGGGTGGCAAAGTGACGCTCACCGTAGACCGCACCAGCGAAAATGCTTTCACCGTCAAGATGACCAACGGTGTGGCTACTAAGACCTATGCACAACCGAATAAAGAACCCAACCTGAATGCAGATGCAAGCAACACCAACATTCGCTGCTTCTTAGTCCCCGAAGGCTCTTACATCGACTTCCTGCAAACCAACATCGTTCCTGTCGGTGGGCTTACATCTGCCGCAGACAAAAATCCGGTATCAATGGTATTGCAGAATGTACCCGCACAGATATCTTTGGGTACTTCGCTTGAAGAGGCCATGACTAACATCTCTGCCATTGTAACCTTTGAAGAGGGAGTGACTAAAACCGTAACGGCTTCCGAACTCTCATTTTCAGCCATCCCAGATATAAATCAAATAGGAGATAAGACTCTTGTAGCTGTCTACAACAAAACCTTCAAGGGCGAAAACTGCGACAAACCGATTGTGGCTAACGCGTCTTTTAAGGTTGTGGGAGTACTTCAATCTATTTCAATAACCACTGCACCCTCGCGTACAAAGCCCTATTACTACACCTCGGAAGAAGCCAAGAGTTGCATGATGCCTTTCGACCCAACAGGCATGGTAGTTACGGGAACCTACTCTGACGGGAGTTTGGCAGTCATTGACAACGCGAAACTCAGCTTCTCTGCCATTCCGGCAAAGGCCGGTTCGCAACCGGTTACCATTACCGCCGGAGAAAACATCACCGCAACGGTAAATGTCACCGTCTCCGAAGCGACTGTCGTGAAGAACACAAGCGGTCAGTTAGGAAATACAGACAACTCAACTCTGTGGTTTAATCCGGAGACCTACTCAGATAATTTCAATGTACCTTCAGGTCAGACAAAGTGTATTTCGTTTACTAATTACAGCAACCTGGCAGGGAACTGGAACAATTTCCTTGTAGTTCTCCGTAAGAGTACCGGTGAACACTACGCAGTGGTCCGAGCCGATAACTTTGGCTGGGGCGATGGATATGCCGCCTGCGTTCACAACGGAACACAAGGCGACTGGGCTACTTGGCTTGCCGGAATGAACGGAGCCAAAGTTACGGTCTACGTGACTAATTGCGGTGACGGTACCGCCGACGTTCAAGCAGTGATGCAAGGAACCGATGATGCAATCTCCACCCAATGCTATTGGGGCATCAACACCATAGATGCAAACGACTTGAACTTCGCACTGTCTGTTGACGGTTGCCATCTCGTCTTCAATAATTAAGAATAACTATTAAATTCTTTATCATCCATATCGTTTCTTTTTATCAACGGAACGATATGGATCTTAAAAACTTACCCAAATGAAAAAAACAACATTTTTCTTACTATCTCTACTGACTGTATTCGTTTTCACAGCTTGTTCTGACGGGCTTGACAACATCGAATACAACAGAAACAGTGATGTAGTTTTAGCCACTCCCGAAGCAACTGCAACGGGCACCTCACTGAACGTTAAATCATCAATCACCGGCAATCTAAGCAGCGTAGTCAAGAGGGGATTTTGCTATAGTGTAAATGTCTCAAATCCTACTATCAAAGACCAGGTGATAGAAGCGGATGAAAATTTCAGTGCCACCCTCTCCGGATTGAAAATCAATACTCCTTACTATATACGTGCATACGTTTATGGTAACAGCCGGTACACTTACTCGGAAACATTCACGTCGACCATAGAAATCACAGACCTTAATGAACAATTAAAGAATTATATGGCTCCGGAATACGAAGATAATTATGCGAGCATTGCAAGCTGGTCCAATCGTACTCAATGGAACTTGGCAAACGTGCACGATCCCAGCGTAGTGCTTGCCGAAGACGGATACTACTATATGTACCAGACAGATGCCTCCTACGGCAATGCACATACAGGACATGGGCACTTTCACGCCAGACGCTCCAAAGACCTCGTGAATTGGGAATACCTGGGCGGAACCATGCCGAAGCTTCCCGACTGGGTGATGCCGAAGTTAAATGAGATACGCAAAGCAATGGGATTGACAGCAAGCACTGCCGCAGAAAGTGACTTCGGATACTGGGCGCCAAATGTGCAGAAAGTTAAAAACGGACTGTATCGCATGTACTACTCCATCGTAGTACCCGGCTATCTGGACGGCGGAACCGGAGCAACCGCCTGGAGTGAACGTGCCTTTATCGGCATGATGGAGAACAGCAACCCTGCCAACAACAGCGATTGGGTGGACAAAGGATATGTAGTGACCAACGCATCGGACAAGGGATTGACCTTCAACATACCCAGCACCCAATACGACAACTGTTATTACAAATGGAATGCCATCGACCCCTCTTACATCATTACTCCTGAAAATACCCACTGGCTGATATACGGTTCATGGCATAGCGGTATCGTTGCTATGGAGTTGAATGTCGAAACAGGAATGCCTAAACAAGACTTAGGTGTACCCTGGGCAGAAGGAAGTGCTCCGGCGGAATACGGACAGTTGATAGCCACCCGCGACATCAACAACCGTTGGCAAGCCAGCGAAGGCCCTGAAATCATCTACAATGCCGAGACAGGCTACTACTATCTGTTCGTAGCATACGATGCACTGGACATACCTTACAATACACGCGTATGCCGTTCCAAGAGCATCACCGGCCCTTATATCGGCATCGACGGCGCCAATGTCACCGAAGGAGCGGAAATGCTGCCGGTGGTAACACACCCGTACAAGTTCGGCAAGAGCAACGGCTGGGTAGGCTTCTCACATTGCACCATCTTCAACGACGGCAAAGGTAATTGGTATTACGCTTCACAAGCACGTCTTCCCAAAAGCGTGGACAACGCTATTATGCTAGGACATGTACGCAGCATCCGTTGGACCAAAGACGGTTGGCCTTTGGTTATGCCCGAACGCTACGGAGCCGTACCCCAAGTAGCCATTACCGAAGAAGAGCTCATCGGAAACTGGGAACACATAGACTTGTCCTACTCTTACGGAGTTCAAAAAGAATCTGCAACCATGACGCTGGCCGCCGACCACACCATTACCGAAGGAACATGGAAAGGCGGCACATGGAGCTATGATGCAGAACTGCAAATTTTGACAGCAAATGGAATAGACCTTTACCTGCAACGGGAAGTTGACTGGGAAGCCAGTCCCAGAACACCTACCATCGTCTATGCCGCTTACGGAAGTAACCATAAGACATATTGGGGTAAAAAAGTAAAATAAGTATTCTTTCAGACATTAAAACAGCTTTGAGATATACAAATTTCAAAGCTGTTTTTTTCTTTTATGTTACATAACATACAAAAGTGTATATATTACACCAAATAAAAGTGTTACTTTTACACCCGAAATAAGATAATAATCTAATTTTCAAATTAAATAACACCATGAAAAATCACATTCTTATTGCCGGAATAGCTACATTAATGTTAGCTTCCTGCGCTCAGAAAAGTCAAACGAAACTTACTCTTTCCGGTCTTAACCCGACAAAATTTCAAACTGTAGTGAACGATGCCCAGACAGATCTTTACACATTAAAGAATAAAGCGGGCATGGAAGTATGCATCACTAACTTCGGTGGACGTATCGTATCTATTATGGTACCTGACAAAAACGGGGAAATGAAAGATGTTGTCCTTGGCTTCGACAGTATAGCCGACTACATAAACGTTCCAAGCGATTTCGGTGCATCTATCGGACGTTACGCCAACAGAATCAACCAGGGCAAAATGGTATTGGATGGGGATACGATTCAATTGCCGAAGAACAATTTCGGACATTGCCTGCATGGCGGTCCTAAAGGATGGCAATATCAAGTGTATGAAGCCAACCCCATTGATGAAACCACTTTGGAGCTGACCCGCTTCTCTCCGGACGGAGACGCAAACTTTCCGGGCAACTTAACTGCCAAAGTTCTTTTCAAGTTGACAGACGATAACGCCATAGATATCAAATATAGCGCAACTACTGATAAAAAAACAGTTATCAACATGACCAACCATTCCTACTTCAATCTATCCGGAAATCCGTCTAAAGCAGCCACAGACCACATACTATATGTCAATGCTGATAATTACACTCCTGTAGACCAAACTTATATGACTACCGGAGAAATTGTACCGGTAAAAGATACTCCCATGGATTTTACTACTCCCAAAGTCGTAGGCCAAGATATTACCAATTTTGATTTCATACAATTGAAATATGGTAACGGATACGACCATAACTGGGTATTGAACACCAATGGCGATGTTAAACAACTTGCCGCCAAGCTCACCTCTCCTGAAAGCGGAATCAGCTTAGAAGTATACACTAATGAACCTGGTATCCAGGTGTATACAGGAAATTTCCTAGACGGAACTGCAAAAGGGAAAAAAGGGATCATCTACAACCAACGCGCTTCCGTATGTCTGGAAACACAACATTATCCAGATAGCCCCAATAAGCCACAATGGCCTTCTGTTATTCTGGAACCGGGACAGACTTACAACAGCGAATGTATTTTCAAATTCTCAGTAGAAAAATAAATAATAACTTTTAAATCATTATTATCGTGGGAACATTAGATTGGGTAGTCATTGGAATATTCTTCCTGGCTCTGATAGGTATTATTGTTTGGGTAGTCAAACAAAAGCAGAATGATTCGGCTGACTATTTTTTAGGTGGACGTGATGCCACATGGCTCGCCATAGGTGCATCCATATTTGCATCCAACATCGGTTCAGAACACTTAATCGGATTGGCCGGTGCCGGCGCATCCAGTGGTATGGCAATGGCGCACTGGGAAATACAAGGTTGGATGATCTTGATTCTCGGATGGGTATTTGTACCATTCTATTCACGAAGCATGGTATACACAATGCCCGAATTTCTGGAACGCCGTTACAATCCACAGTCGCGTACTATTCTTTCTGTCATTTCATTAATTAGCTACGTGCTGACCAAAGTAGCCGTAACTGTATATGCCGGTGGACTTGTATTCCAGCAGGTATTCGGTATCAAAGAACTGTGGGGAATAGATTTCTTTTGGATTGCAGCAATCGGCTTAGTTGTATTGACAGCACTTTACACAATATTTGGCGGAATGAAATCCGTACTTTATACCTCGGTACTGCAAACTCCTATCCTTCTTTTGGGTTCACTTATCATCCTCGTTCTCGGTTTTAAAGAATTGGGCGGTTGGGATGAAATGATGAGCATATGCAGTGCAGTTACAGTCAACGAGTATGGAGATACCATGACCCAACTTATCCGCGATAACAATGATCCCAATTTCCCATGGCTGGGTGCATTGGTTGGTTCGGCCATTATTGGCTTCTGGTATTGGTGTACTGACCAATTTATTGTACAACGCGTACTTTCCGGTAAAAACGAAAAAGAAGCCCGTCGTGGTACTATTTTCGGTGCATACCTGAAACTATTGCCTGTATTCCTGTTCTTGATTCCGGGTATGATTGCTTTTGCCCTGCATCAGAAATATATCGGAGCCGGTGGCGAAGGTTTCCTTCCTCTGCTTGCCAATGGTACAGCAAACGCAGATGCCGCTTTCCCTACACTGGTAGCCAAGCTTCTTCCTGCTGGAGTAAAAGGCCTTGTTGTTTGCGGCATTCTTGCTGCATTGATGAGTTCACTGGCTTCCCTGTTCAACTCTTCAGCCATGCTTTTTACAATCGACTTCTACAAACGTTTCAAACCGGAAACCCCAGAAAAGAAACTGGTAGGTATCGGACAGATTGCAACAGTGGTTATTGTTATTCTGGGTATACTGTGGATTCCTATTATGCGTAGTGTAGGTGATGTTCTTTATACTTATCTGCAAGATGTTCAATCTGTATTGGCTCCCGGTATCGCAGCTGCATTTCTGTTGGGAATCTGTTGGAAACGCACTTCTGCCAAAGGTGGCATGTGGGGATTAATTGCCGGTATGATTATCGGTCTCACCCGCTTGGGCGCAAAAGTATACTATAGCAATACAGCAATTACAGACAGCTCAATGTTTAAATATCTGTTTTATGATCTGAACTGGTTATTCTTCTGCGGCTGGATGTTCCTATTCTGTATTATAGTGGTAATAGCAGTCAGTCTGATGACCGAAGCCCCAAGTGCTGAAAAAATACAAGGTTTGGTATTCGGCACATCTACGCCTGAGCAAAAAGCTGCCACACGTGCCAGCTGGAATCACTGGGATATTATCCATACGGTAATCATTCTGGCTATTACCGCGGCTTTCTACTGGTATTTCTGGTAAAAACAGATATAGTGAAAAAAAACTTTTTTTGATGTACATGAAAAATAATCTTTATACGCATGAAAAATAGTTTTTATGTACATCAAACTAAGATATTCTAATTATAAAAACAAAAGACATGGGTAGTTACTACAGTTCCAATCCTAAATTCTATGTAGGTATCGACTGCATCATTTTCGGTTTTAACGAGGGTGAATTAAATCTGTTGTTGCTGAAAAGAAACTTCGAACCTGCAATGGGCAACTGGTCACTGATGGGCGGATTTGTTCAAGAAAGCGAAAGCGTAGACGATGCAGCCAAACGGGTTCTTGCAGAACTGACCGGACTGGACAACGTGTATATGGAACAAGTCGGTTCTTTCGGAGCTATCGACCGAGATCCGGGTGAACGGGTTATCTCCATTGCCTACTATGCACTAGTAAACATCAATGAATACGACAAGACTCTGGTACAGCAGCACAATGCTTTTTGGGTAAATATCAATGAGTTGCCCCCGCTTATCTTCGATCATTCTGCAATGGTAGAGAAAGCACGTACATTGATGCAGCAAAAAACTACTACTGAGCCTATCGGTTTTAACCTGTTACCCCAACTATTTACGCTTTCACAACTGCAGAGCCTATATGAGGCTATTTACGGTGAAAGCATTGACAAACGAAACTTCCGCAAAAGGATAGCCGAAATGGATTATATAGAAAAAACGGATAAAATCGATAAAACAAGTTCCAAACGCGGTGCCGCTCTCTACAAATTCAATGAAAAGGCGTATCGCAAAGCACCTAAATTTAAAATTTAATAACATGCTCATGTGCCCATATTAGCACATTAATCCATTAAACATTATGTTAGAAGAACTGAAAAAAAAGGTATTCCGTGCCAACCTTGATTTGGTGAAGCATGGACTCGTCATCTTCACATGGGGAAATGTATCGGCCATTGACCGGACAACGGGATTGGTTGTTATCAAGCCCAGTGGAGTTAGCTATGATGATATGAAAGCGGAAGACATGGTTGTGGTCGACCTTGACGGCAATGTTGTAGAAGGCAGCCTGAAGCCCTCTTCCGACACTCCTACCCACTTAGTGCTTTACAAAGCGTTTCCGGAAATCGGCGGTGTGGTTCATACACACTCTACGTATGCCACTGCATGGGCGCAAGCCGGTTGTGACATCCCCAATATAGGAACTACCCATGCCGACTATTTCCATGATGCCATTCCCTGCACTACAGATATGACAGAAGAAGAGGTAAAGGGAGCGTATGAGCTGGAGACAGGCAATGTCATCGTGAAGCGCTTCGAAGGATTGAACCCGGTTCATACGCCCGGAGTATTGGTTAAGAATCATGGTCCTTTCTCTTGGGGAAAAGATGCACACGATGCAGTGCACAATGCCGTAGTAATGGAGCAGGTAGCCAAAATGGCTTCAATAGCCTATGCGGTTAATCCGCAACTGACGATGAACCCGCTGCTTATAGAAAAGCATTTCAGCCGTAAACATGGTCCGAATGCTTATTATGGGCAGAAGTAAAATCAAGCATAAAGTATAAGATTATAAAATATAAACAATTAAAACGAAGAACAGTATGAATGCATTTGATCAATATGAAGTATGGTTCGTAACAGGAGCACAGCTTCTGTACGGAGGTGACGCAGTTGTCGCAGTAGACGCACACAGCAACGAAATGGTAAAGGGTCTGAATGACTCCGGCCGTCTGCCTGTAAAAGTTGTATATAAAGGCACTGTCAACTCTTCCAAAGAAGTAACCGCCGCTTTCAAAGCTGCCAACAACGATGAAAAATGTATCGGTGTCATCACTTGGATGCACACTTTCTCTCCTGCTAAAATGTGGATTCATGGCCTGCAAGAACTGAAAAAGCCGTTGCTGCATTTCCACACACAATTCAACAAAGAGATTCCCTGGGAAACAATGGACATGGACTTCATGAACCTGAACCAGTCCGCGCATGGCGATCGCGAATTCGGACACATCGTTACCCGCATGCGCAAAAACCGCAAAGTAGTTGTAGGACACTGGCAAGATGAAAAAGCACAAAAGCAGATTGCTTCATGGATGCGTGTAGCTGCCGCATGGGCCGACGCACAAGATATGCTCATCATCCGTTTCGGCGACCAAATGAACAACGTAGCCGTAACAGACGGTGACAAGGTCAGCGCCGAACAAGTATTGGGCTACCATGTGGACTACTACCCCATTAACGACGTCATGACTTACTATAACGCTGTTGACGATGCTGATGTAAAAGTTCTCGTAGCCGAATACTTCAGACTCTACGACCATGATGCCGCACTCGAAAAAGAAGGAACGGAAGCTTATACCAAAGTATGGAACTCTGCAAAAGCAGAAATTGCTATCCGTCGCGTGCTAAAAGACACCGGTGCTAAAGGCTTCACTACCAATTTCAACGACTTGGGCGACTTCGACCAAATCCCAGGTCTGGCATCTCAGCGACTGATGGCAGAAGGCTATGGCTTTGGAGCAGAAGGCGACTGGAAGACTGCCGCCCTCTACCGCACTACTTGGTTCATGAGTCAGGGCATGCCCAACGGATGTTCTTTCCTTGAAGATTACACACTGAACTTCGACGGTGAAAAGAGCGCCATTCTGCAAGCTCACATGCTGGAAGTCTGTCCGTTGATAGCTGAACAGAAGCCTAAACTGGAAGTACACCGTTTGAGCATTGGTATCGACAGTGAAACAGCACGCCTCGTATTCACCAGCAAACAAGGCAAAGGCGTAGCCGCAACTATCGTAGACTTGGGCAACCGCTTCCGCCTCATTGTAAACAAAGTGGAATGCATCAAGAGCAAACCGCTTCCGAAACTTCCAGTTGCAAGTGCATTATGGATTCCGATGCCTAACCTCGAAGTAGGTGCAGCCGCATGGATTTTGGCAGGTGGTACACACCACACCAGCTTCTCCTACGACCTTACAGTAGAAGACTGGGGAGACTTTGCGGAAATGGCCGGCATCGAAATGATTGTCATCGATGAAAATACCACCATCAACGAGTTCAAAAAGGAACTGCGCATGAATGAGGTATACTATATGCTGAACAAAGCGCTTTGCTAAGAATAACCGCGAATTACTAATTACGGATTACTTTTATGGTATGTGTAATTAGTAATTCGCGATTTATAGCTAACCACTTTTTTACCTTTATAATTACTTAAATCACATGAAATCAGATCCAAAATCAACAATTGAAGCCGGGAAAGCCATTCTTGGTATAGAATTCGGTTCGACACGAATAAAAGCTGTTTTGATTGATCCTGAAAATAAACCCATTGCTCAGGGAAGCCACACTTGGGAAAACCAATTGGTCAACGGGCTTTGGACCTATAGCATCGAAGCTGTCTGGCACGGGCTGCAGGATTGCTATGCAGACCTCCGTACGAACGTAAAAAACTTATACGATACAGAAATAAAGTCTCTGGCTGCAATAGGTGTCAGTGCCATGATGCATGGCTATATGGCATTCAACAAAAAAGAAGAAATCCTCGTTCCGTTCCGTACTTGGAGAAACACCAATACCGCTCAGGCAGCAGCGGCTTTATCCGACCTGTTTGTCTACAACATTCCGTTGAGATGGAGTATTTCCCACTTATACCAAGCTATTCTAGACAATGAGGAACATGTTAAAGACATTGACTACCTGACAACCCTTGCCGGATTTGTACATTGGCAGATAACAGGCCAAAAAGTGTTGGGTATAGGTGATGCATCAGGTATGCTTCCCATAGATCCTACCACCAAGAATTACTCGGCTGAAATGGTAGCCAAATTCGATGAACTCGTTGCCCCGAAAGGCTATGATTGGAAACTTCTGGATATTCTTCCCAAAGTATTGCCGGCAGGTAAGAATGCAGGCTTCCTCACGCCGGAAGGAGCCAAAAGACTTGATGTATCAGGCCACCTGAAAGCAGGAATACCGGTATGTCCGCCCGAAGGAGATGCAGGTACAGGCATGGTTGCAACCAATGCCGTAAAGCAACGCACTGGAAACGTATCGGCTGGTACATCCTCATTCTCCATGATTGTTTTGGAAAAAGATCTGTCAAAACCATACGAAATGATTGATATGGTGACTACTCCTGACGGAAGCCTCGTAGCAATGGTACATTGCAACAACTGCACTTCCGACCTCAATGCATGGGTCAACCTATTCAAAGAATATCAGGAATTGCTGGGTATTCCCGTAGATATGGATGAGATATACGGCAAGCTCTATAACCATGCACTCACCGGCAATACAGATTGCGGCGGTCTTATTTCATACAACTATATTTCCGGCGAACCCGTAGCAGGACTGGCAGAAGGACGTCCACTGTTTGTACGTTCGGCTAATGACAAGTTCAACCTTGCCAACTTTATGAGGGCTCATCTGCACGCTTCGGTCGGAGTTCTCAAAATCGGTAATGACATTCTGTTCAAGGAAGAAAAAATCAAAGTTGACAGAATCACAGGGCATGGAGGATTATTCAGAACCAAAGGTGTGGGCCAGAGAATTCTTGCTGCAGCCATAAACTCGCCAATTTCCGTTATGGAAACAGCCGGTGAAGGCGGCGCATGGGGTATTGCCCTACTCGGCTCTTATCTTGTGAACAACGACAAGCAACAAACTCTTGCCGATTTTCTGGATGAAAAAGTATTTGCAGGAAATGCCGGCATTGAGGTATCACCGACAGCTGAAGATGTAGAAGGCTTCAACGCATACATCGAAAATTACAAGGCGAATCTGCCTGTTGAAGAAGCAGCTGTTAAATCTAAAAGATAATTCCTATAAGATTAAGTCGGTTGCCTTAAGAAAGTTCATTCTGAATAAAAAGGCAAAGACTTAAAAACAATAATGTATGTGATTGTAGCGGGAAGAGCTTAGAGCTGCCGCACAGATGCGCCGGTATCGAAATTACTCCCGCTACGTTTACATACATAAAGTTATTCTTCATACTATAAACACCTGACACAAATGAAATCATCACTTACCTGCCTACTACTTTTCTGCTTTTTCTTAATCGGAAAAGCCCAAACAAGACAAGCAGTATCCTATTTCCCCCTTCAAGACATCAAGCTATTGGAAAGTCCTTTTTTACAGGCACAGCAGACCGACTTGCATTATATCATGGCCATGAACCCTGACCGGTTGCTTGCCCCTTTCTTACGCGAAGCCGGACTTGCCCCCAAAGCTCCAAGTTATACCAACTGGGAAAACACAGGATTGGACGGACACATCGGCGGACATTACATTTCCGCACTTTCCATGATGTATGCCGCTACCGGCGACACGACCGTATACAACCGTTTGAATTATATGCTGAACGAATTGCACCGGGCACAACAAGCCGTAGGTAACGGATTCATCGGAGGAACACCCGGAAGCCTGCAACTTTGGAAAGAAATAAAAGAAGGGAATATCCGTCCCGAAAGTTTCAGCCTTAACGGCAAATGGGTTCCCCTATACAACATACACAAGACTTATGCCGGACTTCGCGATGCTTACCTCTATGCAGGAAGTGACCTTGCACGTCAAATGCTGATTGCCCTCACCGATTGGATGGCAGGCATCACGTCGGGACTCACCGAACAACAGATGCAGGATATGCTGCGCAGCGAACATGGAGGACTGAACGAAATATTTGCCGACGTAGCCGACATCACAGGCGACAAAAAATATCTGGAACTGGCACGCAGATTCTCCCACAAGACACTTCTTGAGCCCCTTATCGGAGGCAAGGACCATCTGACAGGTATGCACGCCAATACACAAATACCGAAAGTCATCGGCTACAAGCGCATCGCCGATCTCACTCAAAACGATGCTTGGGATCAGGCCGCACGTTTCTTCTGGAATACGGTTGTCAATCACCGTTCCGTCTGTATCGGCGGCAACAGTGTACGTGAGCATTTTCATCCTGCGGACAATTTCACATCCATGCTCAATGATGTACAAGGTCCGGAAACCTGTAACACCTACAATATGCTCCGCCTGACGAAGATGCTTTTCCAGACTTCTCCCGACATCCGCTTTGCTGATTATTACGAACGCGCCCTATACAACCATATCCTTGCCTCACAACAACCGGCAAAAGGCGGTTTTGTCTACTTCACCCCTATGCGTTCGGGACACTATCGTGTTTATTCGCAACCGGAAACATCCATGTGGTGTTGCGTAGGTTCAGGGCTGGAGAACCACACCAAATACGGAGAGTTTATTTATGCCCATGCAGAGGACACTTTGTATGTAAACTTATTCATCCCCTCCCGCCTGACCTGGAAAGAACAGAAATTGACACTGGTACAAGAGAGCCGTTTCCCCGATGAAGCGCAAATCAGATTCCGGATAGAAAAGAGCAATAAGAAAACATTCAGCCTCAAGTTCCGTTACCCCTCATGGGCAAAAGGAGCAAGTGTTTCCGTCAATGGCAAAGTGCAGGATATAAACGCCCAACCGGGCGAGTACCTGACGGTTCGCCGCAAATGGAAAGCCGGAGACGAAATCACGCTGAACCTGCCGATGCAGGTCACTTTGGAGCAAATACCCGACCAAGAACATTTCTATGCCTTCATGTACGGTCCCATCGTACTTGCCAGCCCCACCGGTACGGAAAACATGGACGGGCTCTATGCCGATGACAGTCGTGGCGGACACATCGCTCATGGCAAGCTGGTCTCTCTGGAAAAGACGCCGATGTTGATAGGCTCTTCCGCATCATTGCCTCAAGCACTTCGGAAAACGGATGATGAACAGCTATCATTCAGCTATACCGGAAGCGTCTACCCTACGCAGAAAGAAGCGTTACGGCTGATACCTTTCTTCCGCCTGCACGATTCCCGTTATGCCATTTACTTTCATCAGGTGAGCGAAGCCGAGGTAGAAAGTATCCGTCAAGAAATGGAGCGGAAAGAGCGCAAAGCCATGGAACTTGCCAACCAGACAGCAGACATTATTTTCCCCGGAGAGCAACAACCGGAATCCGATCATGGCATCCGGTACGAACAGGCGGAAACCGGAACCGACAGAGACCGTCATTTCCGACGCGCCAAAGGCTGGTTCGGCTACACTCTGAAAACAAACAAGGAAGCAAGCCGGCTTATGATTACTACACGAAAGAATGATCCGATGAAGGTTGCAATCCTTCTCAACAACGAGAGACTGACTGCCAGCCCCACAATCAGCGAAGCGGATAAAGAGGGCTTCGTAACACTCTGTTATCCTTTGCCCCAAAAGTTAGGCGCCGGCAATTATCCGATACGGTTCAGTCCGGACGGCACAGAATGGACCCCGGCTATCTATGAAATCCGTCTACTTGAATAGCCGTATGCCCGGTAAAGCGCCAACAGAATTGAGATTACATCATATTACAAACATCTATTACCAATAAACATTATGAGAAACAAGTTATTATTCAGCAGTGTCCTATTAGCTGCATCTGTATCCTTGTCTGCACAACAAAGTGCTACAATCACGCTTCACGCCGATCAAGGCAAGCAAATTATTCCCAAAGAAATTTACGGACAGTTTGCCGAACATCTAGGTACTTGTATCTACGGAGGCCTTTGGGTAGGCGAGAACTCCGATATACCCAATGTCAAAGGTTACCGTACCGACGTATTCAATGCCCTGAAAGACCTCCAGGTTCCCGTTCTTCGCTGGCCGGGCGGCTGCTTTGCCGACGAATATCACTGGATGGACGGTATCGGTCCTAAAGAGAATCGTCCTAAAATGGTGAATAACAACTGGGGCGGCACTATCGAAGACAACAGTTTCGGCACACACGAGTTCCTCAACCTTTGCGAAATGTTGGGTTGCGAACCTTACATCAGCGGCAACGTGGGAAGCGGAACCGTTGAGGAACTTGCCAAATGGGTGGAATACATGACCTCTGACGGTGACTCTCCAATGGCGAATCTGCGCCGGAAAAACGGTCGTGACAAGGCATGGAAAGTCAAATACCTCGGTGTAGGTAACGAAAGTTGGGGTTGCGGCGGCAACATGCGTCCCGAATACTATGCCGACCTTTACCGCCGTTACTCAACCTATTGCCGCAATTATGACAACAACCGCCTGTTCAAGATAGCCAGCGGTGCCAGCGATTATGACTACGAGTGGACAAAAGTCCTCATGGAGCGCGTGGGCAGCCGCATGAACGGAGTTTCACTCCACTACTACACCGTTAGCGGATGGACCGGCAGTAAAGGCTCTGCAACCCAGTTCGACAAGGATGACTATTACTGGACCATGGGTAAATGTCGTGAAATAGAAGATGTGATCCGCAGACACTGCGCCATTATGGATGAATATGACAAAGACAAGAACGTAGCGCTCATGCTCGATGAATGGGGAACATGGTGGGACGAAGAACCCGGTACGGTCAGAGGCCACCTCTACCAGCAGAACACCATGCGTGACGCCTTTGTGGCTTCCCTGTCGCTCGACATCTTCCACAAATACACCGACCGCTTGAAAATGGCGAACATAGCCCAGGTTGTCAACGTACTGCAATCTATGATCCTGACCAAAGGGAAAGAGATGGTGCTGACTCCCACTTATTACGTTTTCAAGATGTACAAGGTGCATCAGGACGCTACCTACCTTCCCATTGAAATAAGCTGCCAGCAAATGAACGTGCGCGACAAACGTACATTGCCCCTCATCAGCGCTACGGCATCCAAAAACAAAGATGGGAAAATTCATATTTCCTTGTCCAATGTTGATGTAGATAACGAGCAGGAAGTTATTGTAAATCTTCCGGGAATACAGGCTACAAAAGCGGCAGGAGAAATGCTCACTTCCGCACAGGTAACTGATTATAATTCCTTTGAAAATCCCGACAAAGTAAAATTAGTGCCTTTCAAAGAGGTAAAAATCAATAAAGGAATCCTGAAAATAAAACTCCCCGCCAAATCAATTGTTACTGTTGAGTTACAGTAAACCATCAATAAAGACTTATTGTAATCAAAACAAGAAGCGGGTGACAGGGGCAAGAAAAAAGAGACAGGTTCTATGTTGCGGATTTACACATAAAAAGCTATCTTTGTCCCTGTCAAAATCAATAGGCAAGAAAATCAACTCACTAATAAAGTATTCAAATCATAACTATATTTTAATAATATGAACGACAAGAAACTTATGAACCTTGCAGCGGACAACATCCGTATCCTTGCTGCTTCTATGGTCGAAAAAGCCAATTCCGGACACCCCGGTGGCGCTATGGGTGGTGCCGACTTTGTGAATGTACTCTTCTCCGAGTTCTTAGTGTACGACCCCGAGAACCCCGCGTGGGAAGGTCGCGACCGTTTCTTCCTCGACCCGGGACACATGTCGCCGATGCTCTATTCCACATTGGCGTTGGCAGGCAAATTCACATTGGATGAGCTGAAAGAGTTCCGCCAATGGGGCAGCCCCACTCCGGGACACCCCGAACGCGACATTATGCGCGGCATCGAAAACACTTCTGGTCCGTTGGGACAAGGACATACCTTTGCCGTTGGAGCAGCCATCGCCGCCAAGTTCATGAAAGCCCGTTTTGAAGAAGTAATGAACCAGACGATTTACGCCTATATCTCCGACGGGGGCATTCAGGAAGAAATCTCACAAGGTGCAGGCCGTATTGCCGGCGCTCTGGGCTTGGACAACCTCATCATGTTCTATGATGCAAACGACATCCAGCTCTCAACCGAAACGAAAGATGTAACAATCGAAGATACCGCTAAAAAATACGAAGCATGGGGCTGGAAAGTTATCAAAATCGACGGTAACGATGCCGATGCTATTCGTGGCGCGCTCAATGAAGCTAAAGCAGAAACGGAACGTCCCACACTGATTATCGGTCACACCGTAATGGGTAAAGGCGCACGCAAAGCAGACGGCAGCAGCTACGAAGCCAACTGCGCTACACACGGTGCTCCTTTGGGCGGCGACGCTTATGTAAATACAATCAAGAACCTGGGCGGAAACCCGGAAAATCCGTTCACTATCTTCCCCGAAGTAGCCGAACTTTATGCCAAACGCGCTGCCGAGCTGAAGGGCATCATGGCAGAGAAATATGCGGCAAAAGCTGCATGGGCAAAAGCCAATCCCGAAAAGGCAGCCAAACTGGAACTATTCTTCTCCGGCAAGGCTCCCGAAGTGGACTGGGCTGCAATCGAACAGAAAGCCAATGTCGCTACACGTGCCGCATCGGCTACCGTACTCGGCGCTCTCGCCACTCAGGTGGAAAACATGATTGTGGCTTCCGCCGACTTGTCCAACTCCGACAAGACCGACGGCTTCCTGAAAAAGACCCACTCCTTCAAGAAAGGCGATTTCAGCGGTGCATTCTTCCAGGCAGGCGTATCGGAACTGACAATGGCATGCTGCTGCATCGGTATGGCGCTGCATGGCGGCGTTATCCCCGCTTGCGGAACATTCTTCGTATTCTCCGACTACATGAAACCCGCCGTACGTATGGCTGCCCTCATGGAAACTCCCGTAAAATTCATCTGGACACACGACGCATTCCGCGTAGGCGAAGACGGTCCTACGCACGAACCGGTGGAACAGGAAGCTCAAATCCGCTTAATGGAAAAGCTGAAAAACCACAAGGGGCATAACTCCATGCTGGTACTCCGTCCTGCCGATGCGGAAGAAACAACCGTGGCATGGAAACTTGCCATGGAGAACGTGTCTACCCCGACCGCTTTGATATTCTCCCGTCAGAACATCACCAACCTGCCTGCAGGCAACGATTACAGCCAGGCAGCCAAAGGCGCTTATATCGTAGCCGGTTCGGACGAGAATCCGGACGTTATCCTTGTAGCTTCCGGTTCCGAAGTAGCCACGCTGGTGGCCGGTGCAGAACTGCTGCGCAAGGATGGTGTCAAGCTGCGCATCGTATCTGTTCCGTCCGAGGGACTGTTCCGCAGTCAAGCTCCGGGCTATCAGGAGAGCGTGATTCCGGCAAATGCAAAAGTATTCGGTCTGACCGCCGGCCTGCCCGTTACGCTGGAAGGTTTGGTAGGCGCCCACGGTAAGGTTTGGGGATTGGAATCGTTCGGTTTCTCCGCTCCTTACAAAGTGCTGGACGAAAAGCTGGGCTTCACGGCAGAAAACGTGTACAAGCAAGTAAAGGCAATGATTTAATAAAACAACAGTAAAATAATGATAGAGTAATGAGGCGATAAGGTAGAAAAGCCTGCACATGCTGCACTACATCATCACCTCATTGCTCTATCACTTTTTCACATTATCACTCTATCATTTTATTTTATATGAAAACTATTGGACTTTGTTCCGACCACGCCGGCTTTGAACTGAAAGAGTATGTCCGCGGTTGGCTGGAAGCCAAAGGCTGGCCTTACAAAGATTACGGAACCTACTCTACCGAAAGCTGCGACTATCCCGACTTTGCCCATCAACTGGCGCAAGCTGTCGAGGCAGGCGAATGTTACCCGGGAATTGCTATCTGCGGCAGCGGAAACGGCATCAACATGACGCTCAACAAGCATCAGGGCATTCGTGCGGCTCTTTGCTGGACTGCCGAAATTGCTCATCTGGCACGCCAGCACAACGATGCCAATGTCCTTGTCATGCCGGGACGCTTCATCGGCACGGAAGAAGCGGATATGATTATGACCGAATTCTTCAACACTTCGTTTGAGGGCGGACGCCACCAGCGGAGAATAGACAAAATACCGGTACAGGGATAACCCTCGGATTCAAGGAAGCCCTTAACCGGTTATTTTCATCCCGCGAGACGGAATTATTCGCCCTGCGAGATAAAGGAAATCATCCCGCGAGACGATTTATTTCATCTCATGGGATGATTTTTTTCATCTTACGGAACGGATTTTTCTTCATCTCAGTCAATTATTACACCCTTTCAATCAAAAACTAACCTCTGTCACCGGAAGAGTTTTCCTACTTTTGCCTGCGTAATCTATTTACCATTTAAGAACATAAAAGAAAAACGCATGAAGAAAGTAATCGGAATCATCTCCCTGCTTCTATCGGTAACCCTGGCCACCGCCAATCCGATAGACTTTGACAAAGCCTTCAAGGAAAGCGCCAAAATTGAAAAACAAATCAAGCGGACCTCTTTCCCCAAACGTACCTACCTCATCACAGACTTCGGTGCACAACCCGATACGCCGGATGAACCTTGCCATGAGGCTATCAACCGGGCCATCCTGACATGCAGCCTGAACGGCGGCGGAACGGTCGTAGTACCTAAAGGGACTTTCCATACCGGTCCCATCACCCTAAAGAGCAACGTAAATTTTCATGTGGAAGAAGGAGCCGTACTGAAATTCTCCACCGACCAGAGCCTTTACTTCCCTGCCGTCATCACCCGTTGGGAAGGTCTGGACTGCTACAATGCCCGCCCGCTGATATATGCATACGGCGAAACCAACATCGCCATCACCGGCAAAGGGACAATCGACGGTCAGGGTTCCAATGAAACCTGGTGGCCGATGTGCGGCGCTCCGCGCTACGGCTGGAAAGAAGGCATGGTGGCCCAACGCAACGGCGGACGCGAACGTCTGCTGATGTACGGGGAAACATCCACGCCGGTATACAAGCGTATCATGAAACCCGAAGACGGCATGCGCCCGCAGCTCATCAACCTCTATTCCTGCAACACGGTACTGATAGAGGATGTAACCCTGCTGAACTCTCCGTTCTGGGTTATACACCCGTTGTTTTGCGAAAGCCTCATCGTACGTGGCGTGCACGTATTCAACCGTGGACCCAACGGAGACGGCTGCGACCCGGAATCCTGCAAAAACGTACTGATAGAGAACTGTACCTTTGATACGGGCGACGACTGCATAGCCATCAAATCCGGCCGTAACCAGGACGGACGCAAGTGGAACATTCCCAGCGAAAATATCATCGTGCGCGGCTGCTTCATGAAAAACGGTCATGGCGGCGTCGTTATCGGCAGTGAAATATCCGGCGGCTACCGCAACCTGTTCGTTGAGAACTGCCGCATGGACAGCCCCGACCTGGACCGCGTAATCCGCATCAAGACCAGTACCTGCCGTGGCGGACTGATAGAGAATGTATTTGTACGCAACGTCACTGTCGGCCAATGCCGCGAAGCCGTACTGCGCATCAACCTGCAATACGAAAACCGGGAAAAGTGCAATCGCGGCTATGCCCCTACCGTGCGCAACGTACACCTTAAAAACGTGACTTGCGAGAAGAGCAAACTCGGTGTACTCATCATCGGACTTGATGATGACAAGCACGTTTATAATGTAAGCGTGGAAGACAGCCGCTTCAATAACGTCAAGGAAGGTAAAAACCGGATTAGCGGAGCAAAAGATGTCACGTTCAAGAATCTGTATATAAACGGGGAACTTGTGAAATAACCGGTCTCCCCCGACAATCCCTGCTAAAATAAAAGACCGAAGAAGTATATTCCATCTGCACATTCATCAGAAGAGCATCCCTTTGTCCTGCTTTGCATCGTAATGAATCAAAGCCGGAACAAAGGGATTGTCATATCTCCAAATCCCCCGGCATTTGCTCCCGAAACACCCGGAGTTTACTCCTGAAAGACCGGGCATTCCAATAGAAAACACCCGGAATATGGGAAGCAAACGCCAGGAGTTTCGGAAGCAAACACCGGGAATAAGAAAAGACAAGATACAGCCGTCTCCTTATTTTCTTATTTTTCACAGTAAAGATGCCTCTCATTTTCAAATAAAAACTATCTTTGTAGTTAAATAATCCGGAACTCAGAACGATATGGAGCAATTAAACACCATAAAAGAGCTTATCAGTCAGGGAAACGTAGAGCAGGCCATTCTGTTGCTTGATGAACTGCTTCAGGCCGATTTCCCGCAAAAAGACGAAGCCTATTATCTCCGGGGGAACGCATACCGCAAACAGAGCAACTGGCAGCAAGCGCTAAACAACTACCGCTATGCCATCGACCTCAATCCGGACAGCCCCGCCCGGCAAGCCTATAACATGGTAATGGATATTCTGAACTTCTATCACAAGGATATGTACAATCAATAAAAAACGTAAATTATGGCAAAAATCAAAGGAGCAATCGTAGTAGACACCGAGCGTTGCAAAGGCTGCAACCTGTGTGTTGTGGCTTGTCCGCTCAATGTAATAGCCCTCACCAAAGAGGTGAACGTAAAAGGGTATAACTATGCCCACCAGATATTGGAAGATACCTGTAACGGATGCAGTTCATGCGCAACTGTATGTCCGGACGGATGTATCTCGGTTTATAAAGTAAAAGTTGAATAAATAAGAAGAATATGGCAGAAGAAGTTGTATTAATGAAAGGAAACGAAGCCATCGCCCATGCAGCCATCCGCTGCGGCGCCGACGGATACTTCGGTTACCCTATTACCCCCCAATCAGAGGTATTGGAAACACTCGCCGAACTGAAACCGTGGGAAACCACCGGTATGGTAGTGCTTCAGGCAGAGAGTGAAGTGGCAGCTATCAATATGGTATACGGTGGCGCCGGAAGCGGAAAAATGGTAATGACCTCTTCGTCCAGCCCCGGTGTCAGCCTCAAGCAGGAAGGTATCTCCTACATTGCAGGAGCCGAATTGCCGTGTCTGATTGTAAATGTAATGCGCGGCGGTCCCGGACTGGGAACCATCCAGCCAAGCCAGGCCGACTATTTCCAGACCGTAAAAGGCGGCGGCCACGGTGACTATCGCCTTATCGCCCTTGCCCCCGCTTCCGTACAGGAAATGGCAGACTTCGTAAGTCTGGGCTTCGAGCTTGCCTTCAAGTACCGCAATCCGGCTATCATCCTTGCCGACGGCGTAATCGGACAGATGATGGAGAAGGTAGTTCTTCCCACACAGAAGCCGCGCCGCACGGATGCCGAAGTTATCGAGCAATGTCCGTGGGCCACTACCGGCAGAACCAACGGCCGCAAGCCCAACGTCATCACTTCTCTGGAACTGAAACCGGAAGAGATGGAGAAGAACAACATCCGCTTCCAGGCCAAATACAAAGAAATCGAAGAGAACGAGGTACGCTTTGAAGAGATTCACTGCGAGGATGCCGAATACCTGATTGTAGCTTTCGGCTCCATGGCGCGTATCGGCCAAAAAGCCATGGAAATGGCGCGCGAAGAAGGCCTCAAGGTCGGAATGCTTCGCCCCATCACTCTGTGGCCGTTCCCAACCAAAGCCATTGCCGCATACGCCGACAAGGTAAAAGGCATACTGGTTACCGAGCTGAATGCCGGACAGATGATTGAGGATGTCCGTCTCGCCGTAAACGGTAAGGTGAAAGTAGAGCACTTCGGACGTCTCGGCGGCATCGTTCCCGACCCGGACGAGATTGTAGAGGCGCTTGCCAAATTAAAAATCGAGGGTTGAGAATCAAGAAGTCTCAGCCAACTCTATTTTTATTTTTTATTTTTAATCCTCAACTCTCAAATTAAGAAATGAATCCTGACAAAATAAGAAACGTACTGAACATTCTCTTTCTGATACTTGCCCTGGCATCTATCATCGTGTACATTGTAGCAAGGGACGATTTCAAACTGTTTATATACGTTTGCGGCGCAGCTATATTTGTAAAGCTTATGGAGTTTTTCATACGGTTCACCAACAGATAAGGAGAAGTGATTATGACAAAAGAAGATATTATCAAACCCGAAAACCTGGTTGCCAAGAAACCGACTCTGATGAACGATAATCCCATGCACTACTGCCCGGGATGCAGCCACGGCGTGGTTCACAAACTGATTGCCGAAGTAATCGAAGAAATGGGACTGGAAGATAAGGCCATCGGCATCTCCCCCGTGGGATGTGCCGTGTTTATCTACAACTATATAGACATCGACTGGCAGGAAGCCGCCCACGGACGCGCTCCCGCCCTTGCCACTGCCATTAAGCGCCTGTGGCCGGACCGTCTGGTATTCACCTATCAGGGCGACGGCGACCTGGCATGTATCGGTACGGCCGAAACCATCCATGCGCTGAACCGCGGTGAGAACATCACCATCATCTTCATCAACAACGCCATCTACGGTATGACCGGCGGACAGATGGCCCCCACTACCCTTGTGGGCATGAAAACCTCTACCAGTCCTTATGGACGTGACGTACACCTGCACGGTTATCCGCTGAAAATGGCCGATATAGCCGCCCAACTGGAAGGTACGGCATACGTAACCCGCCAGAGCGTAGATACGGTTCCCGCTATCCGCAAGGCAAAGAAAGCCATCCGCAAGGCGTTCGAGAACTCCATGGCAGGCAAGGGTTCCAACCTCGTGGAAATCGTTTCCACCTGCAACTCCGGCTGGAAGATGTCTCCGGAGAAATCAAACAAATGGATGCAGGAGCACATGTTCCCCTTCTATCCATTGGGTGACTTGAAAGATAAACAATGATGCTAAAAACAGAAGAACAATGAAAGAAGAAATCATTATAGCAGGCTTCGGCGGACAAGGCGTATTGTCCATGGGAAAGATTCTGGCATATTCCGGACTGATGGAAGGCAAGGAAGTTACCTGGATGCCGGCCTACGGACCGGAACAGCGTGGCGGTACGGCAAACGTTACCGTAATCGTGAGCGACGAGAAAATCTCCTCGCCCATCCTGAGCAAGTATGATGCGGCTATCATCCTGAACCAACCTTCACTGGAGAAGTTCGAGAACAAAGTAAAGCCGGGCGGCATACTTATCTACGACGGCTACGGCATCATCAACCCGCCTACCCGCAAGGATATACACATTTACCGCATCGACGCCATGGATGCAGCCAATGAAATGAACAACGCAAAGGCTTTCAATATGATTGTGCTTGGCGGACTGCTGAAGATTGCTCCCATCGTAACGCTGGAGAATGTTATCAAGGGATTGAAAAAGACACTCCCCGAACGTCACCACCACTTGATACCCATGAATGAAGAGGCTATCAAACGCGGTATGGAGCTGATTAAAGAGGTCTGAAAAAACAGACCGTCCGTTTGAGGTAAACAGATGGTCTGTCAGCCCCGAACGGACGATGCGTTCAGTATAAACGGATGATGTATTTCAAAGCGATACATCATCCGTTTTTCATTGCCCTCATATCACCAATGGTCAGGCATATCGGAATAGTCAGTCAGTTTTGTGCAATCTCCGAAGCAACGTACATATTCTTGCAGTGCAACGAACTCGGTCGGGTAGTCTCCGCGTTCATACAAGTGTACCTTTTTATTACCTATCACGGTATAAGGCGATTCGCCCTCTACGTTCAATGAACCGCTAAACGCCGATTTCACATTCATAAGTTTCCGATTATTATCAAAGAGCATTGCGGGAATAGCCGTCAAAGCCGTACAACTCGAGAAAGTGCCTTCCACCTGCTCCAGTCGGGAATTCTGCCTGAACAGATTATCGGGAAGTGACGTCAGCGCTTTGCATCCGGCAAATGCGTAAGACATGTCCTCTGCAAGCGGGCAACCGGCAAACAGAGTTTCCGGAACGGCCTGCAAGGACTCGCACTGCTGAAACACGCCCAGCCCGCCTCTGTGACTGCTATCGCGCAGCCAATTCATGCCGAAATAAAGAACTTTGTCACAGTTGGCAAACAGAGTCGGCGGAATGCTCTTCAAACTTGTACACCGACTGAAAGTACCCTCAAATGATGTCACCTCCGTATTATCGGCAAAGAGGTTTGCGGGGATACTCTCCAAAGAAGTACACAGAGCGAATGTGGTGGAAAAATTCGTCACAGCCTTACATCCGCTGAAAAGGTCTTCGGGTATCTGCCTGAGCAATCCGCACTCTATAAAAGTCCGCTGGAAAGAAACGGCTTTCGTGCAATTCTTGAATAATCCTGCCGGAATACTCTTCAGTTTTTTGCAATCACCGAATGTATAGTCAAAGCTGGTGGCATTTACCGCATATTTAAAGAAATCATCGGGAATGGACTCGATAGCCGTACCGGTAAAACTACCACCATAAGGCTCCACGCCAAAGTGCTCCATGCCCCGGAATGCACCTTCCGTATCGGCAGCTATCGACTTCAAACTGCTAAAGCCGGAAAGCATAATCCGTATCAGTCCGGTATATCCCCACTGCTTGATTGACAGCAATGTGTTTTCTCTTGCTTCGCGGATATCCGCCACTAGGTCAAGCGAAGTGAGCACACCCGAAAAACGCACTTCATACGTGGTGGCAACGTTGGTTTCATATTGATGACTGACCCCGTACATATTCCAGCCTTCCACCTTCTCTACCGTGCCGTCTCCCCAGTCGACCGTACCTTTCAGATAATCATCACAGAAAGGCAGGTAAACCTTAAAGTCGTTCGCCCTATTGGCACTTACCTCCAGCACCAAATCATGCCTGCTCTCCTGCACGGCAGTTGTGGCAGTTTCCATCATGTAAGCGCCCGCAGCGTCTCCGGCACTATGAACCGGAAGCATATACAGGTAATAGGTCGTGGCAGGAAGCAGACCGTCAAAATTCAGGGCAAACTCCTCCGCCCCATCGGACAAGGAAAGCTCTTGCGACCGGTTGCGGTCGGCAAGGAACTCCTCCACTTCCTTTTCCGACCGCAGCCGGGTGTCCGAAAGTCCGTAATACACATGGTGCACCTGACCGTTTGTCCCGAACCGGAACACCAGTCCGCCTACTTCCGACTGTGTATCGAGCAATTGGCACACGGCTCCCCGTTCCTGCCTCAGCACGACAACAGCCAACTGCTCATTGTCATGCGTCATAAAACGCAGAATGTTCCTCCGTTCCTTATCCGATATGTTTGGGAACACCTCCAGTTCCAACTGGCTGTTTTCATCCGGAGTGCACATCAATACCCCTCGAATGGCAGCAACGTATTCCTCGCCCTCTTCTTCACCCGGCAACTCCAGCGCTATCGCAGGCTCTTCCATCAGATTCGATTTGAAGTTTACGAAGAAGCGACCGGAAGCCACAGCAGGCAGAACCACCTCTTGCTCTTCTACCGTCACATACGGCGCTTCACCATCATAGGTAGGCTCCTGGTTGACGGGGACATCACCCGATTCAGTAACCGCCTTTTGCTCTATTGTAATGGTAATGCTGCTTCCGCATGTTATCCTGATATAAGCCTTGCGGTCGGCACCCGTATAATTCTTACGGACAAATACGGTTATCGTATATTCGCCTGCCGCATTGCCGCTGTACTTGTCGAGAGTGACCCAACTCACACTGCTTCCTTCCGCTTTGGTAGATGCCTCCGTCACCTCCGCTGTCCAAGCACCGTCTGTCGTGAAATGTATGTCACCATCGGTAGTCGTTTCGTCAGCAAAGATGGTCTGACCGGGAGCCGTACCTTCTATAAGACGTATGCCGGAGTTTTCTTCCTCTTCCGTACAACCCGCCAGCATGCAGATACAGACCAGAAAAATAAAAAGTTGAAGTTTGTTCATCATTCCATATTTATTACTGTTAATCAATTAATTGTAAGGACAAACTCCCGTATCGCGCATCTTGCATCTGGAGTTTGTAATCTTGCATATCCCCCTTCCGTTGATTACATCATCGGTCAGATTTTCACAAGTCACTTTATACTTGCCTTTCCCTCCCGAATTGCCGGTAGCGGAAAGGACTATATAAAGAATGAGCAGCGCAACTGCCACGAATATCAGAATCCAGGTGATAGTGAACACCGCATAGGTAGTCAATACCATATATCCGCACCGCCATGCAATCTGCTTCCTGCCTTCGGGTGCGGCACTGCGTATCTGATACCAGGCATAGCCGATGAGGGCAAGCACGGATATGCCCACCAACCAGCCGATTACCGCCTCACCGTCCGAACCCCAGAACTGCGACAGTACGGCAACCACACCCAGCACAGCACCTATCCAGTAATAGCTATTCGACTCCGGCACAACGTCCACTCCGGACATCTCGCGGAGATGCTTGGGGACAAAATCGTTCCATTTTGTAAAAGACAAGATAACCGCCACAAAAGACAAGATGACAAGCAACAGCAAACCGCCGAACAAACCCGCCAGGTTTACCGCTACGTCATAGAACAGTCGCCACCTTTCCGCTTTTCTGTTTTCCGCACGGCTGCAACGCACGATACGGCGTATCACGCGCCAAACCGGATACACCAGCGTCAACGCTACAAACGTACCTGCAAACCAATACATCTGTGTATCCGTAGGCGTCTTATCTATAAAAAGCCCCACGCTGCAAAGCAGGGCCACCATCATCATTACAAACCCCAGCACCCCGGTTACAACCAATGTGCGGAGAGAACGGAAGCTGAATGAGGATACAATCTCCGTACCTGCCTTCTTATTGAACCAACCTTTTACTTTGCCGAACCTCAAAAATAAAAGACATGAGAAAACAAAGCCGAACAGACCCAATATTTGAGAAAGCAAAGCCAATAATACAATTATAGTTTCCATAATACCTTGTCCATTATCATTCGTAATAAGTAATGCTGCGTTCCGCAATACCATAGGGCTGTCCGTTAAGGGTTATCACCATGCGTGTCCAGTTGCCCCGGTCGTCCGTTTCCGGATAATCGTAAGACACCTTATTATCATCGGAAGATACGCAGGTTTCCAGCCAGCCTTTTTCGTTATAGGTATACTCCTTTACGGTGAGATAATCGTCCATCTCGCTGTAAGCGGACTCTTTCAGCACACGCCCCAGAGCGTCTTTCACAACATAATCGCGTTCCGTATCACCATGCTCTATGCAATTGCCATCCACGTACTCTGTCTTTGAAGCATCCACCGGATACTCACTGGTAGTCTTATCGCCGCCGATATACATATCTTCGATTGTACTTGCCAGCTTGCCGTCCCGATAAACATATCTGCGATCGGTTAGCAGTTCACCGTTCTGAAAGAGTTTCTCATTGCTGACATTCCCGTCCCGATAGGCATAGACCGTAATGTATTTGACGGCGTCCACCACACTCACCACAGAATCGAGCTGCCCGGCAGCATTATAAATCCGGGTATCTTCTTTCGGAAAGAAATCCGTTTCACGATAAGAATCCGGTTTGCCGTCCTTTACTGTTTCATTGTCCTGAGACTTCGCGTTGTAAATCAAGGTTTGCACCTTATGCACTTTACCGTTCAGTCCTTCTTTGTCCGTCCCGTTGCCGTTTTGTGTGGATACGCCACCACAGGCTGCCAGCACAATAAGTGCCGCCGCCATTAAAAGCCTGTTCATAGTTGTTTGCCTTTAAGATTAAAGAAGTTTGTTTCTATCAGAAGCCGTAAGCCTGCTTACGTATAGCCATATAATCTTTCTCTGCCAGAAATACAATCTTGGCAAATTCCGTAAAGTCGTAGGTATGGCAGTTGATGTACACCGGAGCTCCTTCGCTATGGCAAGGTACGCCGGCTTGAACCATCTGTCCGGGAGCATATTCGGCTTTCAAAGAGCTGTTATAAGAATTACCGTTGAAAGGATTCAACTGTCCGAGTTCAATCAAATGGTCGTTGGCCTTCATCAAGGCGAAATACAGACGGGTATCTTTCAGCGGATATTCACCTTCGGCACATTGACGTTTGGTTTCACGTACTACAATATCCTGTTTGGGAGTGACCGTAACCCGCACAATTATACTGCCCGCCTCTCTGCCGGCATAATATTCCGCCACCTTAGCACCCGTTATCTGAAAATCAGGGTAGACATCTCCCGTACAGACAATTTCACGTCCGACAAGTTTCTCGCCTTCTTCCGCCGCCTTCTGATAACTCTTGGCAGCATATTCATCAAACTCTTTCAGTTTCTTCTGATACCGGTCCAAATCATCCTCCTTACGCAAGCTTTCGTCCAATGCTTTTTTCTTGGCAGCCACCTCTGCAAATATCGCAGGCACACGGCCCAAAGGCGCATCGCTACTTGCAGCCGAACCCGAAGCGGCTCCACCGCCGCATGCCGACAACACAACCAGTCCGCAGAACATTGCGGATAAAGTTATAACCGTAAACTTTTTCATACTATTGAATTATTTAAATGAGTAATGTTGTCAGCATTTACGGATAGGGATTATCCCTTTGGAGATAGCTGTCATAATGAGGTCGGCCACATTACGTGCATCCAGCTTGTCCATCAGATGACGGCGGTGCGTATCAACCGTATTGGTAGAGACACAAAGTTCCTGAGCTATTTCCTGCGTGTTCTTGCCCTCGGATATCCGTTTCAGCACATCAAGTTCGCGCAAGGTCAGTTCCTCACGCCGCCCTTCGTCCGAACGCCGCATCTGTGCACGCACATGCTCGGCATAAGGGCAATAGTAAGTTCCGCCATCCAACACCCGGCGAATGGCTTCGGCTATTTTCGTAGAATCGATGGATTTAAACAAGATACCGTCTACTGCACTCTGAATCAAATCTTTGATAAACCAGATTTCTTCGTGCATGGTGTTGACAATGATGCGTGCCCGCGAATCTTTTTCACGTATCCGCACAATGATGTCCATCCCGGATATGTCGGGCAGTTCCATATCCAGCACGAAAAGATTGAAACGTTGAGATGCGATAAGATGCAATGCCTCCTGTCCCGACGATGCAGTACATACGTTTTTTATTTCCGGTAGCGAACATTCTACTATCCGCTTCAAACCTTGAAGCACCAAATCATGGTCATCCACCAACAAAATGCGTATATCTCTTTCTTTCATCAACCTATCTTTGTGTTCTGAATTATGTTGCAAAGAAATAGCATTTATCAATATGCGGCATCATCAAAAATAGTGATTTTACTCTCCGGCATACCGGTTTTCCATTAAATGGATAACGATATTTCAAGCCTGAACTTTTGGCTTCCGTCCTGAATATCCGTGGTAAACAAACCACCGACGGCTTTGGCGCGTTCTTGAATGGTAGTAAGCCCGATGCCCTTTCCCCGCACCTCGTCACCACAGTAGTTTTTACCGTTATTTGAAATTTGCAGAGTCAGCAACTTCCGTTTCAATGTAAGAGTCACATCTATCTCAGTCGCTCCGGAATGTTTCAGGATATTGGACAGCAACTCCTGCATGATGCGATAAACTTCATAAGACACCTCTTCGGGCACTTGGCTCCATTGAATCTCTTCATTTTCCTTACTGAACGCAAGTTGCACGGACGCAGGAAGGGCAAGCCCTTCCACATAGGCCTCCACCGTCTCGGCAAGGGTAGTAACCTGGAACTTAGGCGGCATCAGTTCGTGAGAAATACAGCGTACATCGCTGCGCACCTGCTCCAGCAGAGCCAGAATCTCCCGTTTCGATTCGTCCGTAGGCTGCATGTACTGCATATTCATACCGATACCAAGCAGGTCGTTGCACACACCGTCGTGCAAATCCTTGGCAAGGCGCGTACGTTCGCGCTCCAAACCGTCTATATAGCTTTGGGCAAGTTTCAATTCCTCCTCTTTCCTGATGCGCTTACGCCGGAAGACATAATAGGCAGCCAGCAGCAGGAAAGCAGAAGAAGCCGCCACTGCCGCCACACTCCATTGCATCGTCTTAGCTTTCTGTTCCAAATGCTGCTGAGTGAGCCGCGCTATCTCAAGTTCCTTTTCCTGGTTCTCGTATTTTATGGAAAGTTCCGACAATTCCGTTTCCACCTCCGCCTTATGCAGGCTGTCTGCCGTATGATAGGCCTTCGCGTAATACTCCATAGCCTCCGGATAGTTTTTCATTCCGGCATAGTTGCGTGCCATTCTCTCAAAAAGCCGGTCTACGGGAGTCTGCGAACTGCTGTCCCTCGCAGCCAGCATCCGTTTTTGGATATGCAGGCTCTCGCCATAGCGTCCCATTTTAGTCAGTATGTCACACAGACTTTCATGATACCCCTGCACTTCGGCATTGGTAGCGGGCAGTCCTGCCGCCACTTTATCGCCTTCTGCCATGTAATGATTGATGGAGTCGCGATTGTCCAGCCTGTAATAGGCACTCAACAGATACGCTATGATTTTCAGTACGAATCTCGGCTTCTGCTGCTCCCGTGCTTTGGCAAGTACGGGATAAAGCAGTTGGGCTGCTTCCGCATAATTTTCCCTCAGCGTAAAAATACTTCCCGCCGTAGCGGCAGCATACATCACCATGTCCATGTCATCACTCTTCTCCGATGCTTCCAAAGCTTTCCGGATGTAATATTCGCCTTCTTTCAGCCGGGCGGTGTTCGTATAGAGAATGGCTATACTCGTCAGCAACTGTGTCCGTTCATCATAAGCCTTGCGATTATCAAGCAACGCCAATGCCCGGTTATAGCACACCAGCGCCGAATCGGGCATCTCCTTTCTACGGTATATCACGCCGACAGAGGAAAGCACGGAAGCTATCTCGACCTCGTCCCAATGCAAACGTCCGGCTTCTTCGAGCACAAAACGGAAACGCTTTAACGATTCGTCCAACTGCCCCGAAGAAAAATAAGCGTCTGCCAGATTATTCAACAGGTAAAGGTAAGGCTCGGCTTTATCCGTTGCGGCATATTTCAATCCCTGTTCGCAATAATACCGGGTACTGTCCGCCTGGCGATAGGCGTAGTATTCTCCCAAATGACAATAAGCTGCAGCAATGCTGTCGCGGTTCTTCTGGCTCATGCCGCGCGCCAGCTCTTCCCGGCAAGCCTGCAACTCCGCATCTTGAGCGTATAAACAAGGATAAATTACAAACATCCCCAAAAGGACAAACAATGTTTTCATGTTATAAGATATGGATTTTAAGTATATATAAACAGTCTTTGACACCTACTCACCACAAAGGTAACAATTCATCATAATATCTGCGCAAATATAAATAACCCGGCACATACAATACTCCATTTACAAGAAAAAACATTCTTTCCATCTCATTTTTATCGTCAAAAAGAAAGAGATTGCCTGTAAACGCCGAATGTAAAAAAGAAGCAAAAAAGACTGAATTCCGTAAGCGAATAATTTTTTATTGTATCTTTGCGCCTAATTATGAGACGAATCGTACTGACATACATATTTCTATCTATTATAGGCATCTTGGGCGTCGGGGCACAAAACCCTTTCAACCGCATGGATCCTGTAACAGGCCGTGACCAGTTCGGCAACCAGGTAGACCCCAACACACTACCCGATAATCTGGAAGACAGCACCGATACGGAAATCCAAAGCCTTCCGCCCAAACTCTATATGTGGCGTTTGAGTGAAACATTGGGCAACCGCACTATTATCCCCGCCGATACTGCCAACCTGAACTTCCAGAATACCAATCTGGTAGAAGGCATGTACGGACACTATAATTATCTGGGTAATCTGGGTTCCCCCCGTATGTCACGTATCTTCTTTGAACGCAGAGACAACGAGCCGACCATCTTCATGGAGCCTTTCTCCAGCTTCTTCGTCCGCCCCGATGAAGTGAAATTTACCAACAGTAATGTGCCTTTCACCAATCTTACCTACTATAAAGCAGGAAATAAGGTCAACGGTGAAGAACGCTTCAAGTCCTATTTCTCGGTAAACGTCAACAAGCGGCTGGCGTTCGGCTTCAACATCGACTATCTGTACGGACGGGGATACTACCAGAACCAGTCCACATCGAACTTCAATGCCGGAATATTCGCCAGCTATATAGGTAACAAATACCAGATGCAGGCGGTGTACAACAACTTCACTATGAAGATGAATGAAAACGGCGGTATTCAGGACGACCGTTACATCACGCGCCCGGAAGATATGGCGGAAGGCAAGAAAGAATACGAATCCACCACCATTCCGGTTAAGTTGGAACAGACGTCAAACAAGAACAAAGATTTCTATGTATACCTGACGCACCGTTACCGCCTCGGCTTCACACGTGAAACCACAACTGTGGAAGATGCCAAATCCCCCAAAAGAGCAGTTGCCAACGACAGCGTACCTTTAGCCAAAGATACCATTATAACCGAAGAGTTCGTTCCCGTCACCAGCTTCATACATACCATGAAAGTGGAACGGGCGCGTCATAAATTCTCTTCCGCCAAGGAGACGGAAGGGCAATACCCCAACGCTTACTTCAACGAAGTAGCCAGCAGGGACTCTACTACGGCTTTCAGTGTAAAGAACGTATTCGGCATCGCTTTGCTCGAAGGTTTCAACAAGTATGCCAAAGCCGGACTGACAGCCTATATATCGCATAAATTCAGCCGCTATGAGCTGATGGACACATTGTCGCGAACCAATTTCGACGAACAGGAGATATTCGTTGGCGGCGAACTGGCCAAACGGCAGGGTAAAACACTGCATTACAACGTAAACGGTGAAGTGGGCATCATGGACAAGGCACTCGGACAGTTCCGCGTCAATGCCGACCTCGACTTGAACTTCCGCCTCTGGAAGGATACCGTGAACTTCTATGCACGAGGTTATGTAAGCAACACGCTGCCCTCTTTCTATATGCGTCATTATCACTCCAACCATTACTACTGGGACAATGAAAACATGGACAAGGAGTTCCGCACACGTGTGGAAGGCGAGCTGAACATCAGCCGCTGGAAAACCAATCTGCGTGCCGGTGTAGAGAACATAAAGAACTACACCTATTTCAACCAGAATGCCATGCCCGCTCAGGAAAGCGGTAATATACAGGTGCTCTCCGCTACACTGAAACAGGATTTCCGCTTAGGCATCCTGCATCTGGACAACGAAGTAACCTGGCAGAAATCAAGCAATGAAACAGTATTGCCCTTGCCGCAGCTCTCGCTATATCACAATCTGTATCTGCTTGCCAAAATAGCCAAGAAAGTGCTGACTGTACAGCTTGGTGCGGATGTGCGGTATTTTACCAAATACAATGCACCTGCCTATACCCCTGCCATTCAGCAGTTCCATCTCCAAGCAGCAGATGACCAGGTGGAAATTGGCGGCTATCCGATTGTAAACGTATACGCCAATCTGCATCTGAAGCGGACACGTATCTTTGCCATGATGTATCACGTTAATGCAGGAATGGGTAAAGGCAATTATTTCCTTGTGCCGCACTACCCTATAAACCCGCGTCTGTTCAAGATTGGCATTTCATGGAATTTCTACGACTAATGCCGTCTTTCAACTATGAAAAAGAGTAAATTATCAAAATATATCATCCTGGGGGCAATAGCCGCAGTCGTTGCCACATTTATATTGCCCAAAAAGGAAATCCGTAAAGGACATCCGCGCGATTATGCCGAAATAGCAGCAGACGGTACGCTCCATGCCGCTACGGAATATAACTCCATCAGCTTTTATGTGGACGGAGACACCCTGGCCGGATTTCATTACGAATTAATAGAGGCCTTTGCCCGTGACCACGGTCTGCAGGTAGCCATTACTCCCGAAATGAGTTTTAACGAACGTCTGGAAGGCCTGGCAAACGGCAGATTCGATGTCATAGCCTATGGAATTTTAGCAACCAGCGAATTAAAGGACTCCTTGCTTCTGACCTCTCCAATTGTCCTGAACAGGCAAGTATTGGTACAACGGAAAACAGACTCTCCCGACGATTCCCTGTTTATCAAAAGCCAATTGGATTTAGCGGGAAAGACGCTGAATGTGGTAGAAGGGTCGCCTTCCATCCTGCGCATCCGTAATTTAGGAAACGAAATCGGTGATACCATATATATTAAGGAAGTAGAAAAGTATGGTTCCGAACAACTTATCGCCCTTGTCGCACATGGCGATATCGATTATGCCGTATGCGAAGAAAGCATCGCTCGCGCAGCAGCCGACAGTCTGCCGCAGATAGACATAAATACGGCTATCAGCTTCACCCAATTCTACTCGTGGGGAGTGAGCAAGCAGTCTCCTGTACTCTTGGACAGCCTGAATACCTGGCTGGAAAGATTCAAAAAAGGAAAAGAGTACCGGAAAATATATAAGAGATACTACTAAAAAGTTAAACGCCGAAAGCTAAAAGGTCGTGTCAAAAAGAAATTATCAGGTTCTTTTTGACACGACCTTTTAGCTTTTAATGCTTAATCCTCAAATCTTTTCAACTTCCTTCAGCCACATTTCTGAAGAAGCATCGCTCGGCATCCGCCAGTCACCGCGCGGACTGATAGAAATGCTTCCTACCTTAGGACCATCGGGCAAGCAGGAACGCTTGAACTGCTGGTTAAAGAAGCGACGGCAAAAAGTCTGCAACCACTTCTTTATAGTTTCTTCATCATAAACATCTTTAAACGTACGTGCAGCAAGGAAGAAAATCTTGGAAGGACGGAAACCGCAACGAAGAAAATAATATAAGAAAAAATCATGCAGTTCGTACGGCCCTACAAGGTCTTCCGTAATCTGCCTGATATTTCCGTTTTCATCCGCCGGTATGAGTTCCGGACTGATGGGAGTATCCACAATATCCAATAATGTGGCCCGCGACGTCTCATCGATGTCATTCTCCGCCACCCACTTCACCAAATGCTTCACCAATGTCTTGGGGATACTCCCGTTAACACCGTACATAGACATATGGTCGCCGTTGTATGTAGCCCAGCCTAAGGCAAGTTCCGAAAGGTCGCCCGTACCAACCACCATACCCCAGGTCTGGTTGGCAATATCCATCAATATCTGCGTACGCTCACGCGCCTGCGAATTTTCATACACCACATCGTGTACGTTGATATCATGGTCTATATCTTTGAAGTGCTGGATACAGGCATCCTTTATGCTGACCTCGCGCATGGTTACGCCTAATGATGCCATTAAGTCCACCGCATTGGTATGGGTGCGGTCGGTAGTACCGAATCCCGGCATAGTCACGCCGATAATTCCTTTACGGTTCCAACCCAGTTTATCGAATGTTTTCACACAAACCAGCAATGCCAGTGTGGAATCCAGACCACCGGATATGCCTACCACCGCACTCTTGGCATTGGTATGCAGCAAACGTTGCGCCAATCCCGACACCTGTATGGAGAATATCTCCTCACAACGCTCGTCCAACGCTGCTCCTTGAGGAACAAACGGATGCGGATCGAAAACACGGGTCAAATTCAAATCTTTGGAATTGACATATTCCGTAGAGACACGCACCGGCACTTCCGGTGCACAATTGGCGCGACAGGCTGCAAATGTAGTGTTCACCCGGCGTTCCGTACGTATATGCTCCACGTCAATCTCACTGATAACGACCTGTTCCTCGAACGAGAAACGCTCGCTGCCTGCCAGCAACGTACCATTCTCGTAAATTAATCCGTTACCTGCAAACACCACGTCTGTAGTAGACTCGCCAAAACCGCATGAACTGAATACATACCCTGCGATACAACGTGCCGACTGCTGGCTGATAAGCGAACGCAAGTAAGCATGCTTGCCTATCCCCTCATTGTCTGCCGAGAGGTTGAAAAGAATTTCCGCTCCTTGCAATGCCAAAGAAGAACTCGGCGGAATCGGAGCCCATAAGTCCTCGCAGATTTCAATTCCGAAGGTTGTATCCGCCGTCTCGAAAAGCAGATTCCGCCCCATGGGTACTATTTGCCCGCACAAACGGGCTGTCGTTTCCGGAACTTCACACGCAGAAGTAAACCAGCGCTTCTCGTAAAACTCTTTATAATTCGGAAGATAAGTTTTAGGAACAACTCCCAATATCTTACCTTTCTGTATAACCACCGCAGTATTCAGCAGTATACCGTTCAAAGGCACGGGCATACCGAGAATGGATATAATATCCATCTGACGGGTATTGTTCAAAATCTGCATCAGCCCCATTTCAGCCTCTTCAAGCAGAAGTTGCTGGGCAAAAAGGTCACCACAGGTATATCCGGTAATGCACAACTCCGGAAAAGCAATTATCTGCACTCCTTTCCCATCGGCAATGATTATCTCTTTTTCAATCTGTCCGGCATTGAACTTACAGTCTGCCACTCTAACACGGGGTACAGATGCCGCTACTTTAACATATCCGTAATTCATATATGAATCCTATTAATATCAGGGTGCAAAAATACGGCAATTTATCAATAAACACAAAAGAATCAGCCTTTTCACTTTGCATAGCCGCACTTTCTGATAAAAAATATCTAAAATCTTTTGGATAAACAAAAGAAGTGCCTATCTTTGCAAGAGAATTAAAAATGTAATTATTACAAGTTTGAATTGCAGATGATATGGATGTAGTAAAACGATTGCAAAATCACAACATTAAGCCCTCGGTACAGCGCATAGCCATTATGACTTATCTGATGGAGCATCGTACACATCCCACGGTGGATGAAATTTATACGGCACTTGCCCCTTCCATTCCCACATTGTCTAAAACAACTGTTTACAACACTTTAAAATTACTTAGCGAACAAGGTGCTGCACAGACATTGACAATTGACGAACGGAATACCTGCTATGATGCAGATACCACTCCTCATGCCCATTTCTTATGCAAACATTGCGGAAAAATATATGATTTGGAATGCAATGCCAACATTAAACAGGTAGAAGAAACGGATATGAATGGTCACGAAGTGCAAGAAATCCATTATTATTATAAAGGTATCTGCAAAAGCTGTCTGGAAAATGAATATTTAACCAAAATAACGAATAACTAATTCAACTAATTAAAATCTGAAGTAAAATGAAAAAGTTTAGATGTACTGTCTGCGGTTACGTATATGAAGGAGACGCAGCTCCTGAGAAATGTCCTTTGTGTAAAGCTCCTGCAAGCAAATTCGTTGAAGTAGAAGAAGCACAGGCAGGCGGTCCGTTGGTTTTTGCTGACGAACATGTCATTGGCGTAGCCAAAGGTTGCGATGACGAAATGATTAAGGATTTGAACAACCACTTCATGGGCGAATGCACGGAAGTAGGTATGTACCTTGCAATGAGCCGCCAGGCAGACCGCGAAGGCTATCCTGAAGTAGCTGAAGCTTTCAAGCGTTACGCATGGGAAGAAGCAGAACACGCTGCAAAATTTGCTGAATTGCTGGGTGACTGCGTATGGGATACCAAGACTAACCTTGAAAAGAGAATGAATGCAGAATCAGGCGCTTGCGAAGACAAGAAGCGTATCGCTACACGTGCCAAAGCATTGAATCTGGATGCTATCCATGACACAGTTCATGAAATGGCTAAAGACGAAGCTCGTCACGGTAAAGGTTTCGAAGGTCTGTACAACCGCTATTTCAAGAAATAATCCGAAACAATACGGTAGAATATAAAAAAGACTTGCAGAAGAAATTTCTGCAAGTCTTTTTTTATCGGTAACGGGGAATCACTTCCCCTTAAAAACGTAAACCTAAGGTCAGCAGCACCTGGCTTCGGGTATTTTTTACTTTCGTTGCTTCAGGAGAGCCAATCACTAACTGGCCTCCATCTTCATAGGCATTAATGAACGGATAGAAATCTTCCTTATATGAAGAAAACTTATATGCCAAATCAGCATAAAACATAGACCCTCTGTAACCGAGCCCCACTGTATAGTTACTCAAAGCTTTGGTATTTGCAAAATCCGTATCCGTCTGAATTGAGTTATAAGGCAAATCCTTATATGCATCACTATTGAAAATGGCAGAGGTATAATTGTATCCTGCACGCAAAGCAAACTGAGGAATCACTTTATATTCGGCTCCCAAACGAATGGTGCTCACCCCTTTCATCATAGAAGTAGTACTGTTTTCGTACCCAAATGTATCGGAATAGCCTTCCTGGTCCTTGAATTTCATGGACGAATAGTCCTGATATTCATACTCTGCCCCTAAAGCCAAACTGGAACCTACAGTATATCCCAAACTTACATTATACGTCCATGGTGTCTGCAAGTGGAATTGACGCACCATGTCTCCATTCATTATATCATAAGTATCCACAGTATATTGACCAATCACACCGCTTCCTATACCCGACTCGTTAGCTATATCCAAATCATTCAAGACATTCGACTCCAGACGGGCATTTGTCTTATAATCCAGATTATAATAGGTCGGTGTATGAATGGCTAATCCAATCCTCAAAGGGGAATATTCGAAAGGACGCACGATGGCTCCGAATTTCACATCAAAACCCGAACCGTGTATCTTGTTCCAGCTCTGCAGGTTATAATTCTGTCCGATGCTATTTCCGGCATTATCCAAATAGTCTTCACTATAAAAAGTATATTTATTGTAATCTATGGTATAAGCTCCCACAGTTACGCCTAAATATACCCGGTCATTAATATTGAATGAAATATTGAAATCATATTGTTCAATTCCGCCACGCTCTTCCGACCGGAAATTGCCATTTCCTCCTAAAAACATTCCTCCATATTCACCCGGAGTGATATACATTAAATCACCGTTCAGATTCTTTACCTGAGTCCCGTTTTCCATATAGGGAACGTAACCGGAAGGGACATCTCCCTGTCCGTTGTGGGCAATAAAGTCGGTTATCAGATAACTGTCATATCCCAATGCGGATAGCCATCCTACTTCCGGATCTGTATAAATATTGCCCGACCAGTCCTTTATTCCTCCGGCTTGTGCCGCCATATAATCCGTTTGCGTATAATCGCCTAAATTACCTCCCATCGACATATTCTTATAAAAAGACTTCGCCTTATGATAATTAAAGCCGAAATTCACATAACGCAAAGCCGTAGCATTGCCTATCTTTGAAGAAATAACAAAACCGGCATTATCAAATGAGGTTTTCATCTTGTCTGCATTCATCTTACTTCCCATATAATTACTTTCAGTACCATAAGAAGAAAGACTGAATGACAGCATTGCATCATTACTGCGATAAATACCTATACCGGCAGGGTTTGTAGCAATAGTGGAAATATCTCCGCCCAACGCACCCATAGCCCCGCCCATACTTACAAAGCGTGCTGTACCATTTAAATCCTTGTTTGCGATGTTGGCTGCATCGTACACGGTCTGTGCACTTACCGGAACTGCACCCAACATCCCCAAAACAGCTAAAGTTATAATTTTTTCATATCCTACTCATCTTTTTCTATTGAATACTATACCTATCTTCTTCTTGAAGAACCACCACCTGACGAACGGGTAGCACCGCCGGAATAACTGCGTGAACTGCTACCGCCTCCCGAAGAATAACTACGGGTGGAAGAGTTGTTTTGCACAGGCGTATAAGAGCGACGGCTACTACTGTTACCGGTTGAATAATTGCGTGTTGACGATGCAGAACTGCCCCTGTTGTAAGTAGAAGGACTTCCGGCTGCGGAACGTCTTACACCTGTAGCATGTACACGGCTACTACTTCCCTGCACTCCTGAAGCTGAAGAACCTACCCGCGTACTGCTTGGACGGGTATATACCCTGCGCCGGGTAGAGGCGGCATCTGTACGGGTAGTTACCCCACTACGTGTACCCGACGGACGTGTACCTACCACACGTCTGGTGGTCGTACCGCTTTGTCCGTCTCTTCTATAGGATGACACACCTGAACGGGCAGCCGAACCGGTCCTGCGAACCGTAGAAGAAGAATTTCTATAACTGCTTGCTCCCGAAGAACGGCGATAGGTATATGTATTACGCGGCCAATAACCTCCACCGGGATAACAGTGATGATGATAGTGGTGATGTCCCCACCAGCCGCCTCCATACCAGCCGCCCCAGCTTACGCTCCAGCCAAGGCCCCAGCCCGGACCATACCAACTGTTCCACCCCCAGCCATAATAGGGATAGCCGCCCCAACCGAAAGAGTTATAGCGCCAATCCCACCACAAACGGTTGGTGAAGGTAGGAAATGCATATGCGTACAATCCGTCCGTATATACATTCCAGTCCCATGGATTCAGACCATAAACTACATCCCAGTAAAGCGGGCTGCTGATACTGATGGCATAGCGTGGATTGCGGAAACGGATAATGCGCGTGGCATATTCATAATCATCTTCCGAACCGTCAAAACCGTTCACCCATTCTCCATCCAGGCCATCGTCTTCTTTTTCGTCTATATAAAGCGTATCATTCTCTTGCGAGAAGTCATAGTCTTTAGAGTCATACCGACGATTATACTCGTCTACATCACGAATATTCCCTTTACGGTCTTTCACTACAATGGTCGTATTGCCCGGCGACGCATAAACCGTAGTCGGAGCATTTGTCTTTACTACAACCGCATCGGCAGCCGGAGTTTTTTTCTTCTCCGTCTTTTCCTCTTTTTTCTTGGAAGGAACGTAGTAAAGGTCGTCATCTACACTTTGAGCTGAAAGTGCCCACGGAAGACACAATGCAAAAAGCGATAAAAAAACAATCTTTTTCATATTTATTTGGTTTATGGGTTTACAATTCCATACTTTTTCACACCACAAAGATAACGCAGGGATTTACTCTATACAGAAGATTTTCCCCAAAGATTTATAGGGATTTCCCTAAATGCACCTATCTTTGTATCCAAAACAAATATACGCAGAAATAGGGTTTTCTCCTATACCTGCCTTTTGCATTTAACAAACAATTATATTCCAATGAAATATTTAGAATTTACATTTCATACCACTCCCTGCACGGAAATTGTCAACGATGTCTTATCGGCAGTGCTGGGTGAAGCCGGTTTTGAGAGTTTTGTAGAGCAAACAGACGGAATTACCGCCTACATTCAAAAAGATTTATACAATGAAACTGCCCTCAAAGAAGCTCTTGCCGATTTTCCCTTACCTGATACACAGATAGAATATGCTTACCAAGAAGCGGAAGACAAAGACTGGAATGAAGAATGGGAAAAGAATTTCTTCCAGCCCATTATCATTGGCGACCGCTGTGTCATCCACAGCACATTCCATCGCGACATTCCGCAAGCAGAATACGATATAGTCATCAATCCTCAAATGGCATTCGGTACAGGACACCACGAAACGACCAGTCTCATTATCGGTGAATTGCTGGATAACGATCTGCAAGGCAAATCTTTGCTTGATATGGGATGCGGAACATCCATTCTCGCCATATTGGCACGTATGCGCGGTGCTGCGCCCTGTACAGCCGTCGATATAGATGAATGGTGCGTACGCAACTCTCTTGAAAACATAAAGCTAAATGGAGTAGACCGTATATCCGTTTTTCAAGGAGACGCTTCTCTGTTGAAAGACCAAGGACCTTTTGATGTAATCATAGCCAACATCAACCGTAACATCCTGCTGAACGACATGAAACGATATGTAAGTTGCATGCATCCGGGGTCGGAACTATATATGAGCGGTTTTTACGTAGATGACATTCCTGTAATACAGGCCGAGGCGGAGCATAACGGACTGCATTTCGTACATCATAAGGAAAAAAACCGTTGGGCCGCAGTAAAGTTTGTATTATGACACAACGATAAAAGGAAGAAAACGGAAAGCAAACTATTGCAGGGTCATACCAACCAATTCTTCCAACGTGCCGTTAAAAACATTCAGATCGACTTCTTCTTCAATGCCGGGAACATTACCTACATCGGTATGTTGCCAAAAATGCCATTTGCCCTCGTACTTCACGGAATCAACGTAATAATGGGCTATCCAGTAAGGATAAGCGTTGAATATGGAGTCGTTGAGATAACGTTTCTTAAATTTATAAGAAGTGTAAAGAATCGGTTTTACGCCGTAATGCGTCTCTACTCTGTCGAGCCAGGTTTTAACGGCAGATTTCAGTTCCTGAGGAGATCTCTTTCCCGTAGTTTCCACATCAAGAACGGGGGGAAGGTCTCCTTTTGACAAGTGTACCGTACCAATAAAAAAGTCAGCCTGCTTATGCGCATCTGTCTTGGGCAGGAAATAATGATAAGCTCCTCGGATAAAACCGTATTTCCGTGCCTGACTGAAATTTTCTACAAAAGTTTCATCGCCATAATCGCCCCCTTCGGTAGCTTTCATAAAGATAAAATGTATGGGAAATTTCGCTTCTTTATTATGAAGGAGCTTATCCCAATCTATAATACCCTGATAGTGGGAAATATCAATGCCATGCACCTCATAGTTGCAAGGCATGCATACGCCGTAGCCTTTTAAACCGTAACAAGGTTTCCAACGATAAGCATAAGGACGGATAAAGAACCAATAGAATCCTGCTGAAAATACCGCTATAATACAAAATGCCAATAAATTACGCAACCATACAGGCATGGGACGAGACACCGTCTGCTTCTTTTTTCGAGAAGAAGGACGACGGGATACAGGTTTGCGCCGGGAAACTGTACTGTTTTTAGAAGGCATTCAAGTATATTGAAGTAATAAATATCTATCAAAAATAAAACACAAACTACACAGATTACACAAACTCGGATTTGCGCAACTCTTGTGTAATTTGTGTTCTACATAGTCAATTGCTGCAAATGCAGCAATTGACTATAAGATTTTATCTACCTTGTTCCAGTTGCAAAGTCTTGGTAGGCTGGTCGCAAACTTCGGCAGGACCGAAGTATTGGATAGGACCCGGATAAACATAGTCTGTTTCCACAGCCCAACGCTCACGCTGAGCGGCAAATGTCTTGAAAGGAGCACCGTCCAGTCTTACCAAAGCTTTCTGGATAACCGGCTTCATTTCGCCGTGACGGCGTTCCATATTCATCATCATTGTAATAGGCACACCACCTGCAATCCACTCTTCGGCAGGAGCAGTAGTATTACGCACGGAAGACATGTAACCGGTCTTACCGTTAGCAATCAGCGCAGATGCCGCATAACCCAAAGAGTAGCAGTAGTCGGCATCGAAATTAGACGGAGCAGCGCAACGTCCTTCATAACCGAAGAAGTGATGCTGTGCAGCGAACTTACCTACATATTTACCTTCTTCTTTCCACTGAGCCAATTTGGCAGCTACCATTTCGGACAACAGTTTCTCCGTTTCAATGAGAGATACCTGTACGTTTCCGTGCGGGTCGCGGTCCAATGACAACTGACGCGCTACACCTTCGGGAAGACTGGCATAGATAGCGGCATTTTCCGGAGAAAGTTTGCGGATGATATAGTCGCGTTGGTGTGATTTCTTAATCTGAGAGAATTCCTCTGCATTAGCAGCCAGGAAATCATTCAACTCAGCGATAAGACGTTTCATAGCGGGGATGAACTCAACCAAGCCCTCGGGGATAAGAACCGTACCGAAGTTATTGCCCTGTGCGGCACGATTAGCCACCACCTGAGCGATACCCGTTACGATATCATCCAAAGACATATCCTTAGCTTCAACTTCTTCGGAGATAATACAGATATTAGGCTGTACTTGCAATGCACATTCCAAAGCGATATGTGAAGCGGAACGTCCCATCAGTTTTATGAAATGCCAGTACTTACGTGCCGAGTTACAGTCGCGCTGGATATTACCGATTACTTCGGCATACGTTTTGCAAGCTGTATCGAATCCGAAAGAAGTTTCAATCATTTCGTTCTTCAAGTCACCGTCGATAGTTTTCGGACACCCGATAACCTGTACACCGCAATTCTTCGCAGCATAATACTCAGCCAATACGCAGGCATTTGTATTAGAATCGTCACCACCGATAATAACCAGTGCTTTGATATTCAATTCCTTCAAGATTTCCAGTCCTTTTTCAAACTGTTCCTCTTTCTCCAATTTGGTACGGCCTGAACCTATGATATCGAAACCACCGGTATTACGATATTCATCGATGATATCGGCCGTCAGTTCCATATAGTTATGGTCTACCAAACCACCGGGGCCAAGAATGAAACCGTACAGTTTACTATCTTTGTTCAACTTTTTAATACCGTCAAAAATACCGGATATCACATTGTGACCACCGGGAGCCTGACCACCGGAAAGAATTACACCCACGTTCATAGCAGGGAAATCAACGGTCTCATCGGTATTTTCGAACTTAATCAAAGGCATCCCATAAGTATTGGGAAACAATTTCTTGATTTCTTCCTGATCGGCAACCGACTGGGTAGCTGCGCCGGCCACTGCTTTTACAGTACCTGTCAGCCCTTTCGGAAGTTTGGGCTGATAGGCAGCCCTTGCAATTTGCAATGCACTTTTAGTCATTTCTCTTAAATATTTAAAGGTGTTAATAAAGTTTCGTTTAAAAGCGTCGCAAATTTCGCTCTTTTCCGCAAGAAATGCAAACTGAAAAGGGAAATAATTAAAAGTGAGCGCTAAAACAAAACAAGAGAGAATATCACTTATATCTCTTGAAGCGCTTTCATCAATTTTTCTTCTTCGCCGCTCCCCACGGTTGAAAGCCGCAAAATAGGAATCTCATATAATGTAAGAATATGATCTTTCTTTATATCTCGTTGATACTGCTGTGTTTTCTCATTATGATAAGAATAGCCATCCGTCTCCACTACCAATATTGGTTTCTTGCTGACATGGTTAATTATAAGAAAATCCACGTGAGTATTATAATTAGCAGCATATGCCCGTTCATCCTCATTTAAAAGGATAGTATCTTTGATGAGATGACGTAAAGGAATATGACATAATACTCCCAAATGATGAAACTCCCGATATTTTTTTAAAACTGTTTGTATAAAAGCAAAAGTAATGTTTTCCGAATCATACTCAGATATTTTCGGATGTGCCTGAATAAAAGCCAAACGTTGACGGGTATATTGACTATACAGATAATCAAAAATAGAATGTATCCTACTCTCACTGACTGTGAAGTTATTATATTCAATATAAGACAACAATTCACTGATATTACCCTTCAAAAGCTGTTCGTTACCCGAGACAACCAGACAGAACCGCTTTTTGGCCCTTGATATGGCAACATTCAGCAGGTTCGGATCATCGCTGAATTCGGTTATCTGATCATCCACCACACTCATAATAATAGTATCTTTCTCCCGTCCTTGAAACTTATGAACAGTAGCAGATTCTATTGCAGGTAATTGCCGAGACAATTCATCAACTTGAACATTATAAGGAGTGATAATTCCAATATCCGTCTGTTCGGGTAAATGAGCTATCACTTCATCACGAATTACATCAATTTCCCGCTGATTATAGTGTTTACGAGCATGATGTCCCGGCACTGTCTTGATTGCGCACAATGTATCAGGTTTTCCATCATCCTCGGTCATAATAAGCAAACCACCGCTATAAAACTTACGATTACAAAAGTCAATAATACGAGGATGGCAACGGTAATGTTCCCGAAGCAATGTTTGCGGGGCATCGGGCAAAAGAGTACATACCGACTGTAAAAAGCTGTTTCCGGCACAATCATAACCGGAAGGGATATCGAATTCCGCGACAATAGCATCAAGCTTTTTTTTATCCTCGCCTGTCACTATATTGGGCAACTGCAAAGTATCTCCCACAATAACAACATTTTTTGCACATGTCAGTGCCAAAGCACCCGTTTCAATAGAAACTTGCGATGCCTCATCCATAATCAGATAGTCGAATTCTGCTCGATCGGACAAACAAATACGTGAAGAGAATGTAGTACTCAGCACTACCGGATATTGCTCCAGTACACTCTGGTAATCTACTTGCAAATCCCTGACAGAAGAAAAAACCTTACGCTTTTCCCTGCCGTATTTCTTAAACAAGGATGCTTTGAATAGCTGCATAGATACTTCCGTTAATCTGTTCAGTTCAGTCTTGGCATTATAGGTTTTCAATTCGGCTTGCAAGTTCGTTATCCGTTCGTTTAATTCCTCAATCTTTCGATGGTAATACAAAGTTTGCAGTTCCGTAATAATAGCAGATAGATTATGCTTATCAAACTTAGAGTTCAGTTTTAATACATATCGTCCTATCAAATTCATCCACCACCATTGAAGAGCCGCCAAACACTTATTCCACCATTCTTTGGGAACAATGACATCCTTCTCTGCATATGCCTGAAACTGTAACCACAAATTTAAAAGACGCGTGGAAGATAGATAGTTAGCACTATTGAAAGAAGTAATTTCAAATATCTGATCCCGTTTGAAATGATTATACTCTAACTCTACAGCTTGAAGCTCTTGTTTGGACAAAGCCAACTCCTCTTGTACTGCAAAAATCCTGTCAAGCTTCTTCAAAAGATTTTCCGCCTCTTCCTCTTTCTGGAGTTTTTCCTCTACATTACACTCCCAGTCTTGAAGTTCATCGGGTATAGCAGGCTGATTACCTATAAACGCCTCTTTATTTCCTTTCCTGCCCAATGGTGCCACTATAAAGCCAAGTCCCGCCTTATCCAGCTTCTCAAGAACATTGGTCGTCGCTGAATTGTTGTTTGAAACGACTAAAACAGTCTTTCCTTTGCGTATAATATTAGCTATAATATTGAGGATAGTTTGTGTCTTTCCCGTTCCCGGCGGACCTTGAATGATACTGATCTGATGTTCAAAAGCACAAACTACAGCTCGTTTCTGACTGGCATTGCATCCAAAAGGGTATATAAGCCGACCGCTCTTATCCTTCTTCAATGCTTTCTTTGGATTTAAATATGGAGCAATAGCTCTGCTATCATCAATAAAATCAATCTTTTCATAAAGTTTGGAAAGCAATCCGATATTATCTTTTTCTTCCTCTTTACCGAGAATATTAGTAGATGCCACCGCCTTCAAATATTCAAATACACTTTGCGATTTACCATCACTCAAACATGAAGTCCTGATTATCAATTCTTCATCCAAGAGATACTGTGAGTAATTGGAAGTGTAAACTACATACCAATAAGTACTACCCCTATATTCAAAAGAAAATACTCCTTTTAAATCGTACACTCTGCGCTGACGAATGAATATTCGGTTATGAGCGATGTCAATTTGTTTAGAGCACGTCAGCCATACAACTTTCTCACTGCCATATCTATATACCTTAGAAGAACCGAGATACTTCACATTAAAGCGACCAGCATCATCCCGACCTATTTCTTCTATTTGCAAGGTCTTATTTTCTCCATTAATCCAAATAAGGTTTTGAGTAGCATCAATCATACTTCTTTTGTGTTTTAACCTAATATCAGTTCGAATAAATCCCACGGTTAAAGTTACGGATATTTATAATATGACAGGTATTTTCCAAAAACGAAATCTTACATACCCGTTAAAAAAACAAGAGTACTCCCGCAACCAGTAAGAGCACTCTTGATTTCTATCGTAAACAGCTTTACGGTTTATTTCTCTATCTGCCAGCCTCCACCCAAAGCCTTATAAACATTTACCACTGCTATCAGTTCGTCACGGATTGCATTGCTGACACCAATCTGGGCATCGAAATATCCACGCTGGGCATCAAGCACGTCCATATAATTAATAACACCATTAATATATTGCAACTGCGCTAAATCCACGTACGTTTTGGCTGAACGTTCCAATTTGAGACGCAACTGATACACTTCCTTTATTTTGTTGAAGTCCACAATTGCGTTCTTAGCCTCTTTAAAAGCATTCAGCACCGTTTTCTCATAGCTATGAACTTCCGCCTCAAACGAAGCTTTCTGTGCCTTTAGAGCAGCCCGGTTCTTACCCCAATTGAAAAGCGGAGTCAATACTGCTCCGTTCAACAATGAATAAGGCGACTGAAGGAAGTTTGACAAGACATCACTCTCCAATCCAAACTGACCAGTCAGCGACAACCGAGGGAACATATTGGTATAGGCCACTTTCACACGAGCATGTTCAGCTATAAGCTGCTGCTCCGCAGCACGAATGTCAGGACGACGTTCCAATAAGCCGGACGGCAATCCTACAGGTAAAGACTCCGGCACATCCAACTCCTCCAAAAAACGGCTGCGCTCTATACGTGTAGGAAATTCACCGGCAAGAAAAGCTATGTCATTCTCCTTAATGGAAATCTTACGTTCCAGATCCGGAACAAGCGTAGCTGTACGCGCCAACTCTACTTGCGCCTGCTGATAAGATGTCTCCGAAGTAAGCCCGCCTTCAAAACGGATTCTTGCAAGACGCACACCTTCTTCACGAGCCTTTTGTGTCTGACGGACAATTTCCAATTCTGTATCGAGTGCTACCAGCTCGTAATATGCCTGCGCCACTTCCGCAACAATTGTCATACGCAAGGCACGCTGTGATTCTACACTTTGCAGATAATCGGCTACGGCAGCTACTTTTTTCCAACGCAGATTTCCCCAAAGGTCAAGTTCCCACGACAAAAGAGCCTTTGCTTCATAGCTGTTACCCACATCGCGGCTATGTCCGCCATAGTTTTCAACTTCACGCTCTGCCTCTATTTTTCCATTTAACTGAGGAAGTAGATTAGCTACGCTGATACGTTTCTGGGCCGCCATTTCTTTCACGCGAGCGGCCGCAACGAGCATATCTTTATTATACTCCAATGCGCGTGCTATCAGATTACGCAAAGTATTGTCTGTATAAACAGCCTGCCACTGCTCATCGGCAATGCTGATGCTGTCCTGCTGTTGCATCAAACTGTCGGGCAATGCCATTTCGGGACGGACATAGCTTTTGCCTACCTTGCACGATGCAAAAAGAACCGGGGCGAGCAACAGAAGTATATATATATTCTTTTTTTTCATAAGTGTGTAATCAGAATTCATTTACAATGTTATCATCAATCTTTTTTGATTTTGTGTTGCACTTTTTCCTTTGCCTTATAAATCAAAACAAAGAAGAAAGGCACAAGCACAATGCCGAATACAATGGCAAAAATCATTCCAAAGAAAACTCCCGTACCTATTGCCTGACGGCTTGCAGATCCCGGTCCGCTTGCAAGAACCATAGGAAGCATACCCAATACAAAGGCAAGTGAAGTCATCAATATAGGACGGAAACGGAGTTGGGCGGCATGAATGGCCGACTGCACCAAATCTCCTCCATTATCCACCTGTACTTTGGCAAACTCAACGATAAGGATAGCATTTTTTGCTGCAAGTCCCACCAACATTACCAAGCCAATCTGGAAATAAATATCATTTTCCAAGCCACATACAGCAACGCCCAAATAAGCTCCCAATGCAGCTACCGGCAACGAAAGCAATACAGCAATAGGCACAGTCCAGCTTTCGTATTGTGCTGCTAGGAACAGGAATACGAAGAGGAATACCAACGTCAGCACCAGTCCGGTCTGCCCACCGGCTTTCTTCTCCTGATAAGAAAGTCCGCTCCACTCAACACCTATATTATCCGGTAAATGTTCGCGCGCTATCTGTTCCATAATCTCCATAGCCTGGCCGGAACTGTACCCCTGTGCCGCCGAACCGAGAATAACTGCAGTAGTAAACATATTGAAACGTTTAATACTGCCCGGACCGGTTGTATAGGATGCATTACCCAACGAGGTTAACGGAACCATCGCACCATTAGCTGCTTTTACAAAGAACAGATTAATGTTCTCTTTGTGCTCACGATACGGAGCTTCAGCCTGAATATATACCTTATATATACGATTGAACATATTAAAGTCATTCACATATACGGAACCCGTATAAGCTTTCATCGTAGAGAACACATCTGCCAACGGCACTCCCAGCATCTTCACCTTGTCACGGTCTACATCAAAATAGAGTTGCGGAATCTCAGACTGCAAAGAAGAAGAAAGTCCCGTCAATTCCTTGCGTTTCTGAGCATAATACATCAAAGTATCCGCTGCCTGTACCAGATTTTCAAAAGTAGCTTCCCCACGTGCCTCAAGCTGCATTTCAAAGCCACCGGATGTTCCCAATCCCGGGATTACAGGAGGAGTAGAAAGATAGACTCTACATTCGGGGTATTCCCTCAAATCCTTTTCCACTTTCTCCATTATCTTATTGATAGTGGTATTTTTGCGTTCCTCCCAGGGCTTCAATATAACAGTTAACTCACTGCGCGCCTGATTGCTTCCTACACGCGGACTGCTACCCGTTACATTCTGCACATAAGCCACATACGGATTCTGCTCCAGATACTGCACGGCACGATCGGTCACGATACGGGTACGTTCCAAAGTAGAACCTTCCGGCAGTTCCAACTCCACTTTAAAGTATCCCTGGTCTTCCACCGGCAAGAAACTGGTAGGAATCAGACGGTGAATGATGAAAATAGCTATCAATACCATACCGAATGCACTCATCAAACGTCTGGGATGCTTGATAACGCGACTGATAACACCAATATACTTATGATTACTGATATTCAACCATTCGTTAATCTTACGGAACACGATATTCTTTTTCTTTCCGCTGTCGGGCTTCAGGATAAGCGAACACATCACGGGACTAAGCGTCAGTGCCACAACCGTAGAAAGCAATACCGATACAGCAATGGTAATAGTAAACTGGCGATATAATTGTCCGGTGATACCGCTCAGAAAGCTTACCGGAACAAATACGGCACAGAGCACCAATGAGGTTGCAATCAAAGCACTTGCCAAACCGTTCATTGCTTTTTTCGTTGCTTCATAAGGAGAGAGTTTTTCCGTTTCCATCAGATGTTCCACATTCTCCACTACCACAATAGCATCATCCACGACAATACCGATAGCAAGAATCAATCCCAACAATGTCAATATATTCAGCGAGAAACCGAAAATAAGCATGAAACCGAAAGTACCGATCAAAGAAATAGGCACTGCAACAACAGGTATCAAAGTAGCACGCCAGCTTTGCAGTGAAAGGAACACTACCAATACCACAAGAACCAATGCTTCGAACAATGTCTTATACACCTCGTGGATAGACTCCGAAATATAGGTAGTCATGTCAAAAGGTATCTCGTAACTCATTCCTTCAGGAAAGTTCGCACTGATTTCTTCCATTGCCTTCTTCACGTTGTCCGCCACTTCCATAGCATTGGCACCCGGAAGCATATAAATGCCGAGAACTGCCGCATTTTCACCGTTAATACCACTTTCCGTACTATATGAGGAAGCTTCAAGTGACACTCTGGCCACATCGCGAAGACGAATAATAGACCCATTGGCATTGGCACGGACCACAATATCCTCAAACTGCTTTGCCGAGCTCAAACGACCTTGCGTTGTAATAGGAATTGTAATGTCCAAACCTTGCACCGGCTGCTGTCCCAAAACACCGGCAGCCGATTCGCGGTTCTGGTCTTTCAAAGCATTCTGCAAATCCTGAACAGTCAATCCGAAATTTGCCAGTTTGTCTGGCATGGCCCAGATTTGCATGGCATAGTAACGGCTACCGATATTAGACACACGTCCCACACCGGGAATACGGCGTAAAAGGTCGAGTACGTTAATAGTAGCAAAGTTGCTCAGATAGATTTCGTCGAATTTCGGATCATTGGAAGTCAAACAGATTGTCATCAGCTGGCTGGGAGCCTGCTTTTCTACCGAAATACCATTCTGAATGACTTCCGCAGGCAAACGGCTTTCCGCCAGCTTTATACGGTTTTGAATTTCCACGGCAGCCAAATCCGGATCGGCAGATACATCAAAGGTCACGGTTGCCGAAAATCCACCGGAATTGGAACTGTTGGACTCCATGTACAACATACCCGGAGTACCGTTTATTTCCTGTTCGATAGGAGTCGCCACTGCTTGTGACACAGTCAGCGCACTTGCCCCCGGATAGGATGCACTGATTTTCACAACGGGCGGTGTTATCTGTGGGTATTGATCCACCGGAAGCATAGTCAGACCGATGATACCGACAATTACAATCACAATCGATATCACCGCCGAGAATACAGGGCGGTCTATAAAGAAACTTACTTTCATACTGTTATTTTACTTTGAGAGATTCTTATCCTTTTCTTTATTCTCAGAAGCGGCTTTCTTATTCAGAGAATCTGCCGGCTGCTCATCTTCCTTTTTGGGAGCAGCTGCTTGTGCACGCACTTTCATTCCCGGAGTAAGTTTATGGAAACCTTCCGTCACTACCTGCTCGCCTGCCGCCAGTCCGCGTTCAACAACCATATTGTTACCAAACTCAGGTCCTAATTCAATGAAGCGCTTTTCAACTGTCGAATCGCGGCGCATTACATATATATAAGCACCGCCTTTCTCAATGGTAACGGCCTTTTGAGGAACTGCCACAGCACCTTCGCGTACGTCCAACAACAGTTTTACTTTCGTAAACTGTCCGGGCAGCAATACTCTGTTCGGATTAGGCATTTCGGCACGAACGGAGAACGTACCGGTTTGCGGGTCAACCTGCGGTTCTGCAAAATCGACATAACCTTTGTAAGGATAAACAGTATTATCAGCCAAAGTAATCGTGATATTAGGCTGCCAAGAGCGGGTAGAATCCTGACGGCCTATCTCTATATTGCGCTCTTTGCTTTTAAGATAGTCCAATGCGGTCATGCTGAAATCTACCAATACCGTATCACTTTTTACTATGGTAGCAAGCAATGACTTAGCCCCGGGACCTACCAATGTTCCCAAGTCCACATTTCTTTCACTGATATGCCCTGATAGCGGAGAACGCACAATGGTATACCCCAGTTCCAATTCCGCCTGGTCCAGATCGGCCTGACTCATAGCAACAGAAGCCTCGGCCGTTTCATAAGCAGCCTGCGCATTATCCAAATCCAGCTGACTGGCAGCATTCTGTGCATACAAAGGACGAATACGTTCCAAATCCCGTTTGGCTTTCAACGCCTGCGCCTCATCTTTCTTTAACTGTGCACGAGCCTTGTCAGCCTTTGCACGGTATTGGTCTTGATTGATAACAAATAAAACCTGGTTTTTAGTTATATACGTCCCTTCGGCAAAAAGCATACTCTCCAAATAGCCTTCCACACGTGCACGGACTTCCACAAACTGTTGTGCACGTATACGACCTACATACTCACCAAAAATTTCCACATCACCCACTTCGGCAGGTTCTACAATAACAGTAGGTAATTCCGGCTGAATTTTCTTGGGCCAAGTCAATATCAGATAACCGGCAAGCAGCACTGTCATGCAGGCTATCATCATTATCACCCGTTTCTTTCTCAGCTTTAATTCTTTTTTTGTAAAAAATAGTCTCATGCTTGTTTGTTTATTTAATTTAACCCTATTTCCCATTTCAAAGCAAACGCAATGCCAAAGCAGGACAAAGGGTATTCTTTATTATATAATAGTTTAGTTATCAGATATGAACATATATATAAGTAGTAATATTCCACCTGCTTTCCACACTCACATTGTAGAAAATCTCCACAAATGTAGAATTATTCCACGAACTATTTCTCATTAAAAACACATAAATTTTCATTTTTCCACTCAACTCATGAAGAAAAACACTATCTTTACCGAAAATAACACTATTCATTCACATAAAAAGTAAAGATTATGGCAAGTAGAAAAGCATTGAAAAAGAACGTCAATTATATTGCCGGTGAATTATTCGCCGAATGCCTTATGAACAGTCTGTATGTACCCGGAACAGACAAGAAGAAAGCTGATGAACTAATGGGTGAAATTCTGAAAATGCAAGATGAATTCATCAGCCGTATCAGCCATACCGAACCGGGAAATGTAAAAGGTTACTACAAGAAATTCCGTTCTGATTTTAATGCAAAAGTAGACTCAATCATTGAAGCTATCGGCAAACTTAAATAATAAGAATGAAGAAAAGACTATATAGTTTTATCTATTATCGCCTGTTAGGTTGGAAAACAAATGTAACAGTGCCCAACTATGACAAATGTGTCATTTGTGCAGCGCCACATACATCCAACTGGGATTTGTTTATCGGCAAACTGTTTTATGGTGCCATCGGACGAAAAACCAACTTTATGATGAAGAAAGAGTGGTTTTTTTTCCCTTTGGGATTGATATTCAGAGCTATCGGCGGCATACCAGTAGACCGAAGCCGGAACACATCTTTGGTAGACCAGATGGCAAACAGATTTGCCGGAAGCAAACTGTTTCATTTAGCCATTACTCCGGAAGGTACGCGCAAATCCAACCCTAACTGGAAAAAAGGTTTTTACTTCATTGCGTTGAAAGCACAAGTTCCTATCATGCTTATCGGTATAGATTATCCTACCAAGACTATAACTTCCACCAAGGCAATAATGCCAACAGGAGACTTTGAGAAGGACATGCATGAAATAAAGCTCTATTTTAAAGATTTTCGCGGAAAGATTCCTGAGAATTTCTCCGTTGGAATAAATTAAAAGACAACCGATAGCAACTGTTTACTAAAATGAACCGACTGCGTGTCAGTATCCTACAAATGGATATTGCTTGGGAGAATAAACAAGACAATCTTCGCCGTCTTCGCGAAAAGCTGGAAGCTCTTCGCGGAGCGACGGAGATTATTGTTTTACCGGAAACCTTTTCTACCGGTTTCAGCATGAACACCGACACATTGGCAGAGCCGGTAACAGGTAATACAATTACAACACTACGCCAATGGGCTTCAGAATATCAGATAGCTATTGCCGGAAGCTACATAGCTTGTGAAGAGAATTTTGTTTCATCTGAAAGCAATCCATTATCCTACAAAAACTCTACCTATTACAATCGCGCCTTTTTCCTCACTCCCGAAGGGGAAGCCTATTTTTACGATAAACGACATCTGTTCCGCATGGGCAACGAGACAGATAATTTCACGGCAGGCAGCCATCGTATCATAATTCCGTATCGAAATTGGAATATACTGCTACTCGTCTGCTACGACCTGCGCTTTCCGGTATGGAGCCGAAATACAGGCAATGAATACGACCTCCTGATTTACGTTGCCAACTGGCCTGTACCCCGACGTAAAGTCTGGGACATACTTTTACAGGCACGGGCATTGGAAAATATCAGTTACGTTTGCGGTGTAAACCGTATCGGTAAAGACGGTAATGGCTTCTCCTATAACGGCGGCAGCGCAATCTACTCATACAAAGGTGAAATGCTGATTCAAGTGCCCGACCATGAAGAAGGAACAGCTACGGCTACTCTTGAACTTTCCGCACTGCAAGAATTCAGAAACAAATTTCCGGCATGGAAAGACGCGGATTCATTTACTATCGCCTCAGATAGTAATTCACGGTAGTCACTACCCGTATACTTTTAATATAAGGCGTATTGGCATCTCTGTCCGATATGGAGAATTGCCCCTGCGAAGCATTCCGTATCTTACCCAGACTACTGTCTGAGTCTTTTGCAAACTTTTCGGCAGCAGCACGGGCATTTTTCGTAGCTTCTTCTATCATTTGCGGTTTCACATCATTCAAGCCTGTAAATTCATACACCACATTATAGCGATAATCACCTCCACTGATGGCAATACCCTGTTTCAACAGTTCAGCCTGTTCCGACATCAGTTTCCGTACCTTATCTACATTTTTTGAAGTAACCGTAATGACTGATGTAGCATTATACCGATAAGCAATATCACGATTTCCATAACGTTCGGCCTGCATATCTATCACTTCTGGCGGGGCAATACTGATTTCTTCCTTAGCAATGCCGTTGCTTTCCAAAAACTTCACAATTGCCTTGTTTTTCTGTTCCATATTGGCATAAAGCAGCGACGGATCATTCCCTATATCTTTATACATCAAGGGCCATATCACCTTATCAGCAGGAACTTCCATCTCTGCCAGCCCTTTTACACTGACAATACGTTCTTTATCTATAAAATCATTTATACCCCATTTAATTATCACTCCCAGCAGTACCATACCAACGGCAATAATAGCCGCTTCTACTTTCCATGTTTTCATAATCCATCGTTTTATTAAGTTTATCATAAGTAAAACAAAATAACGAAAATAAAGTTCCCGTTTACCATCATCCTGATTAAAAGATATTAAACAGGTATTTCTTTAAACATTACGTATTAAATTTTAGAGTATTTAATAGAAATACCTAAATGTATGGAGTGCATCTTACCTAAAAAGTAGTTATTTTTGTCCTTTGAAATAATGTCTGACGACTGAAACTATTAATTTATTAACACTAACCCCTAAATCCTATGTTGACTCAACTTATCAACGCACGTATTCTGACCCCTCAAGGTTGGCTCAAGGACGGTTCCGTACTCATCAGAGACGGAAAAATTTTAGAAGTAACCAATTGCGACCTCGCCGTTATCGGTGCACAACTGATTGATGTAAAAGGAATGTATGTACTGCCCGGCGGTGTAGAAATCCATGCACATGGCGGTGGCGGACGCGATTTCATGGAATGTACCGAAGACGCTTTCCGCGATGCGGTCAAAACCCACATGAAATACGGAACTACCAGCATATTCCCTACTCTGTCCTCTTCTACCGTACCGATGATTGAACAGGCAGCAGAGACTTGTACGAAGATGATGACGGAAAAAGACAGTCCTATATTGGGTCTGCACCTCGAAGGCCATTATCTGAACATGGCGATGGCAGGCGGACAGATGCCCGAGAACATCAAGAATCCCGACCCTAACGAATACATTCCTATCGTAGAAAACTGGCACTGCATCAAGCGTTGGGATGCTGCTCCCGAATTACCCGGAGCCATGCAGTTCGGAAAATATATCACCGGAAAAGGTATTTTGGCTTCGGTAGCCCATACACAAGCCGAATTTGAGGACATACGTACAGCCTATGAAGCCGGATACACACATGCTACACATTTCTATAATGCAATGCCCGGATTCCACAAACGCCGTGAATACAAATACGAAGGCACTGTGGAAAGCATTTACCTCATGGACGACATGACTGTGGAAGTTGTAGCCGACGGTATCCATGTACCGCCCACAATCCTGCGCCTGGTCTACAAGATAAAAGGTGTAGAACGGATGTGCGCCATCACCGATGCCCTGGCATGTGCGGCCAGCGACAGCAAAGAAGCCTTCGACCCGCGTGTCATCATTGAAGACGGAGTATGTAAGCTTGCAGACCACTCCGCCCTTGCCGGCAGTGTGGCTACTATGGACCGGCTGATACGTACAATGGTGCAGAAAGCCGATATACCTCTGGCAGACGCCGCACGAATGGTATCCGAAACACCGGCACGCATCATGGGTGTATACGATCGTAAAGGCTCGCTCCAAAAAGGGAAAGATGCCGATATTATCGTAATGGACGAAGATTTGAAGATTAGAGCGGTATGGGCAATGGGTAAATTAGTGCCTGAAACCGATACTTTATCATAAAATTTATCCCAACATCATGCGGATGAACTTTGTTTTTCGTATTTTTGTTAAGTTTTGAACAAGCGAACAGCTTTAATCATTTATTAATAACCAAATATTGTATGAAAACCAATCTTAGTTCTCAAATTACTCTGAATAGAGTATCCCCCAGGTACTACAGACCGGAGAACGCCTTCGAGCGGTCGGTACTGACACGTCTCGAGAAAATTCCGACAGATATTTACGAGTCTCCCGAAGAAGGAGCCAACCAGATTGCATTGGACATCGCACAGATGATTCGTGACAAGCAAAAAGCCGGACGCTTCTGTGTATTGGCACTGGCCGGCGGCAACTCACCGCGCAATGTCTATTCGGCTCTTGTGCGCATGCATAAAGAAGAAGGGCTGAGTTTCCGTAATGTAGTGGTATTCAACCTTTACGAATATTATCCGTTGGCTTCGGACGCTGTGAACAGCAACCTCAATTCTTTAAAGGAAATGCTGCTCGACCACGTAGACATTGACATGCAGAACGTATTCAGCCCCAGCGGTACTATTGCCAAGGATACTATTTTTGAATATTGCCGTTTGTACGAGCAACGTATCGAAAGTTTCGGCGGCATTGATATAGCTGTATTAGGTATCGGACGTGTCGGTAATATCGGTTTCAACGAACCGGGTTCACGCCTGAACTCCACCACCCGATTGATTTTGCTGGACAGTGACTCACGCAACGAAGCATCCAAAATGTTCGGAAGCATTGAAAGCACACCGGTAAGTTCCATAACAATGGGTGTAGCCACTATTCTCTCCGCCAAGAAAGTATATCTGCTGGCATGGGGTGAGGAAAAAGCCAAAATGGTAAAAGAATGTGTGGAAGGTAACGTAACGGATACAATTCCTGCCTCTTATCTTCAAACCCATAACAATGCCCATATCGCCATCGACCTTTCGGCAGCCGCCAACCTGACACGTATCCAACGTCCCTGGCTGGTGACTTCCTGCGAATGGAACGACAAACTGATACGCAGCGCCATCGTCTGGCTGTGCCAACTGACCGGAAAGCCGATTCTTAAACTGACTAACAAAGATTATAACGAAAACGGTCTGAGTGAGTTGCTTGCCCTCTACGGTTCTGCCTATAATGTAAACATCAAGATTTTCAACGACCTGCAACACACCATCACCGGTTGGCCGGGCGGCAAGCCGAATGCGGACGACACTTATCGCCCCGAACGTGCGAAACCGTATCCAAAACGTGTCATTGTATTCTCTCCGCATCCGGACGATGATGTCATATCCATGGGAGGTACTATCCGCCGACTGGTAGAACAGAAACATGACGTACATGTGGCCTATGAGACTTCCGGCAACATTGCCGTAGGCGATGAAGAGGTAATCCGTTTCCTGCACTTCATCAACGGTTTCAACCAACTCTTTAACAACAGTGAGGACCAAGTTATCAACGAAAAGTACACCGAAATCCGCAACTATCTGAAAGATAAGAAAGACGGTGATATGGACACCCGCGACATCCTGACTATCAAAGGACTGATTCGCCGCGGTGAAGCGCGTACGGCATGTACCTATAATAATATCCCGTTGGATCACTGCCATTTCCTCGACCTGCCGTTCTATGAAACTGGTAAGATTCAGAAGAACCCCATCAGCGAAGCCGATGTGGAAATCGTACGCAACCTGTTGCGTGAAGTGAAACCCCACCAAATCTTCGTTGCCGGCGACCTTGCCGACCCACACGGCACACACCGTGTTTGTACGGATGCCGTATTCGCAGCTATCGACCTTGAAAAGGAAGAAGGAGCCAAATGGCTGAAAGATTGCCGCATCTGGATGTATCGCGGTGCATGGGCAGAATGGGAAATCGAGAACATTGAAATGGCAGTGCCCATCAGTCCCGAAGAATTACGTGCGAAACGTAACTCTATCCTGAAGCACCAAAGCCAGATGGAGAGCGCACCATTCCTGGGCAACGACGAACGTCTGTTCTGGCAACGAAGCGAAGACCGCAACCGCGGTACAGCTGCATTGTACGACAGCCTGGGTCTGGCATCCTACGAAGCTATGGAAGCATTCGTAGAATACATTCCGCTGTAAATGTTTGCTAAATAGAAACAAGAGAGTGGGAAGTGATGAACTTCTCACTCTTTTTTTATGTATTTTTGTACGGTACTTAACCATCGGACATGAAAAAACTATATTTATCCATATTGTTCCTGCTCGCAGGAGTTGGTTCTGTCTTTTCACAAGACGTAGAACAGGCCGTTCGGGAACGGCTGCAGGCCTTTTTCCAAACGTATATCCCTGTCAATGTCAATATCGGTACATGCCGACTCGACAGTGTACTTATCGATTTCCACCGAAAAACAATCCGCATCTATGCCGATAATACATTCTCCTACCAGCCCTTCCGGCCGGAAACGGTGAACAGAATTTACCGGGACATCAAAGAAATTCTTCCGGGTCCCGTAACTTACTTCGACATTACTGTCTTTACAGACGGACATTCCATCAACGAACTTATTCCCAACACATACAGAAACGGAAAAAAAGACAAGAGCCGCCTGTTTACCGATATACACTATAAAGATGCTCCCTGGGTGACCCGTACGTCCCGTCCTTTTGAAATAACCCGCGGACTGGAGGGACGCCATATCGCTCTGTGGCAAAGTCATGGAAAATACTACATCAATAACAAAGACAAATGGGGTTGGCAGCGTCCGCGCTTGTTCTGTACCTCCGAAGACCAATTCACACAATCGTTCATCCTGCCTTACCTCATCCCGATGCTGGAAAATGCGGGAGCCAACGTATTCACCCCTCGCGAACGGGACACGCAAAAACAGGAAATCATTGTAGACAACGATGACAACCGGAACACCACAAACTCCCTCTATCTTGAGGTAAAGAGCAGAAAAGCACAGTGGGAAAAAACCGCTCTGCCTGGATTTGCACAACAGAAGCGTATCTACACGGAAGGAGAAAATCCTTTTCATGACGGTACAGCCCGCTTTGCACAAACTGAAAAGAAGAAAAACAAAGCCTTTGCCGAGTGGGTTCCCGACATCCCGGAAACCGGAGAATATGCTGTATACGTTTCCTATCAAAGCCTGCCCAACAGCGTGAGCGATGCCAAATACCTTGTATTCCATAACGGCGGTGTCGCTGAGTTTAAAGTAAACCAACGTATAGGCGGCGGCACATGGGTATATCTCGGCACTTTTACTTTCGACAAAGGAAGCAACGACTACGGCATGGTAGTATTAAGCAATGAAAGCCGGGAAAAAGGAGTGGTATGCGCCGATGCCGTGCGCTTCGGCGGTGGTATGGGCAACATTGTGCGCGGCGGCCAAGTCAGCGGTCTGCCCCGTTATCTGGAAGGCGCGCGTTATTCCGCCCAATGGGCCGGTATGCCCTACCCCGTATATGCCGGATACAAAGGACAGAACGACCTTTCGGATGATATCAATGTACGTTCGCGTACAATCAACTACCTATCGGGCGGTTCAGTATTCAACCCCAAAGAACCGGGATTGGGAGTTCCTCTTGAGATGAGTATAGCACTGCACAGCGATGCGGGTTTCAGGACAGACGACCAGATTGTAGGTACACTCGGCATCTACACTACCCATTTCAACGATGGCAAGTTAGCGGCAGGAACAGACCGCTACGCCTCGCGCGACCTTACCGACCTGTTCCTCACCCGTCTGCAACAGGACATCCGTTCCACTTTCAATGCAGACTGGACGCGCCGCAGCATGTGGAACCGTAACTACAGCGAGACCCGCCTGCCTGCTGTTCCTTCCACAATCATAGAACTTCTGTCGCACCAGAATTTTGCCGACATGCGCTTGGGACACGACCCCAAATTCAAGTTCACGGCAAGTCGTGCCCTATACAAATCCATCCTGCAATATATCTGTACCCAACATAATAAAGAATACGTCGTACAGCCCTTACCTGTCAACAATTTCTCCGTCCGCTTCGGTAAGAAGAAAAATACCCTGGAACTTTCCTGGCAAGGAGTGGATGACCCGTTGGAACCGACTGCCACACCCCGCGAATACATTGTCTATACACGCATCGGACGAGGCGGATTTGATAATGGCGTACGCGTAAGCAATCCTTTCCACACTCTGAAGATAGAACCGGGCATCGTCTATTCTTTCAAAGTAACGGCAGTGAACCGGGGTGGTGAAAGCTTCCCGTCCGAAATCCTTGCCGCATACAAGTCCAAGCACGAAAAAGCACGCGTTCTCATCATCAACGGTTTCGACCGTATCAGTAGCCCTGCTGTGATAAACACACCCAACGAAGCCGGCTTTGACTTGACGAAAGACCCCGGAGTACCTTATCTATATGATATATCACTCTGCGGCAGCCAGCTGAATTTCGACCGCAAAGAAGCCGGAAAACGTTTGGGAGAAAGCAGCAATGAATACGAAGGGATAAAAATAGCCGGAAACACATTCGACTATCCCTTTATACACGGTAAAGCCATACAGGCCATCGGCGGCTACAGCTTTACTTCATGCAGCGATGAAGCCGTAGAAAACGGTAGTGTAGCATTGGAGGAATATCCAATAGCAGACTATATTCTGGGACTGGAAAAGACGGACGACAATCTGTCACGGGCAACCTATTACAAAACTTTCTCTTCGTCCATGCAGCGTGCCTTGACAGCCTACTGCCGGTCGGGCGGCAACCTACTGGTCAGCGGTGCATACATAGGCAGCGACATGAACGACTCGCAAGGCAATCGGGAATTCACCCAAAACATCCTGAAATACCGTTTTGACAGCAGCTTACAGGTATCCGGCGAACATATCGGCATACAAGGTCTGGGGCGCATCCTCAGCATTCCCCGCCTGCCCAATGAACGGGCTTATCCCGTGACAGCCCCCGATTGTATCCGCCCTATGGCAACCGCCTTTCCCGTAATGACCTATACCGAGGGAAATCTTCCTGCTGCCATAGCTTATAAAGGTAACGACTACCGCACATTCATCATGTCATTTCCCTTTGAAAGTATCCGGGAAGAAGCCGGCAGAACAGCGGTTATGGCATCTATTCTGCATTTCTTTTCCGCCGATAATGCAGGTGTGCACAGAGAATAACGGCAATCTTGATAAATAATCCGGTGAAATAGGTATAATCTGTGGTGAAAAACTTATCTTTGCTTTTACAGAAAATATGAATCACCGAATATTAACCATTAAAACATTAACGCCATGTACACTATACAAGCCAATCCCAGCGGAACCCGCAACTTGGAAATCTCGGAAGAGAACCTTGCCACTATCGAAAAATACGGCCTCTTCCGTCATCTCATCGACAGCAACGGCATCGTGGACGAAACCGTGCTCGACAAACTCAAACTAAATATCCGTTCTCTCATTGCCGCCCAAGAAGAGGACAGCAAAGACCTGCTCGACCTCTGCATCGATGTTATCTACCACAACAATATGAAAGCCTTCGGATTACAGCAGCTTATCAAGCTCTACCTGCAATGGCTTTCCCAACAAACAACCATAGAAGAGGAAGAAAATAAATGAGAACCATCGACACACGTGGACAGAGCCTGTACAGTCCTCTTATTCCGGCCATAAAGGCCATGTGCGAAGCCGGAAAAGGCGAGAAACTGGAAATCATTATGGACGATGCAACCGCCTTTAATGACCTCAAAGAGTATCTTGCCGAACAGGGAATCGGCTTCCGGGAGATTTACGACGGAGAGGAAATGCTGGTACAATTCTGTAAGTAATTAAAACTTTCCGTATCTTTGCACCCATGAAAGAGTACAGACTGACTGATTGGTTGCCTACAACCAGGAAAGAAGTGGAACTTCGCGGGTGGGATGAGCTGGACGTTATTTTGTTCAGCGGTGATGCATATGTGGATCATCCGTCATTCGGGGCAGCCGTCATTGGACGCATCCTCGAAGCGGAAGGTTTGCGTGTGGCGATTGTACCCCAACCCAACTGGCGAGATGACTTACGGGATTTTAAGAAACTGGGACGTCCCCGCCTCTTCTTCGGTGTCAGTGCAGGTTGTATGGACAGTATGGTCAACAAATACACTGCTAATAAACGTCTGCGCAGCGATGATGCCTATACTCCCGACGCACGTCCGGATATGCGTCCCGAATATCCTTCGATTGTCTATACCCAAATACTGAAAAAGCTATATCCCGATGTACCTGTCATACTGGGCGGCATCGAAGCAAGCATGCGCCGGTTGACACATTACGACTACTGGCAAGACCGTGTGCGCCCAAGCATCCTCGTGGACAGCGGTGCCGATGCACTGATATATGGCATGGGCGAGAAACCGATTGTGGAACTTGTACGAAAACTGAAACAGCAACAACCGGTTCTTGACACCCCCCAACTGGCTTATCTTACAAAAGAAGTGCTGCCGCAAGAAGGGGATATCACCCTATTTACGCACGAAGAATGTCTAAAAGACAAGAAGAAACAGGCTTCCAACTTCCGCCATATCGAAGAAGAGAGTAATAAATATGCTGCGTCGCGTATCTTGCAGGCCGTAGGCAAGCAAACTGTCGTTGTCAACCCACCTTACGCGCCCTTGACGGAAGCGGAACTCGATCGTTCTTTCGACCTTCCCTACACGCGTCTCCCGCACCCCAAATATAAGGGCAAGCGCATACCCGCATACGATATGATTAAGTTCTCCGTCAACATCCATCGTGGATGTTTCGGCGGTTGTGCTTTCTGTACCATTTCGGCACATCAGGGCAAGTTTATCGTTAGCCGCAGCAAGGAAAGCATATTGAAAGAAGTAAAGGCAGTAATGGAACTACCGGACTTCAAAGGGTATCTTAGCGACTTGGGCGGTCCTTCTGCCAATATGTACAAGATGCGGGGACGTGATGAAGCCATATGTAAGAAGTGCAAACGCCCGTCGTGCATCCATCCCAAAGTATGTCCTAACCTGAATACAGACCACAGTTCGCTACTCGATATTTATCATGCGGTAGACAGTCTGCCCGGCATCAAAAAATCATTTATCGGCAGCGGTGTACGCTATGACCTACTGCTGCACCAAAGCAAAGACCCCAAAACCAACAAAAGCACGCAGGAATACACCCGCGAACTCATAGTCCGCCATGTCAGCGGCCGCCTTAAAGTTGCGCCGGAGCATACTTCGGAACGGGTGCTCAGCATCATGCGCAAACCGCCGTTCAGCCAGTTCGGAGAGTTCAAAAAGATATTCGACCGTATCAACCGCGAAGAAGGTCTACGACAACAGCTCATCCCCTACTTTATCTCCAGCCACCCCGGCTGCAAGGAAGAAGACATGGCGGAACTTGCCGTCATCACCAAGCGTCTGGACTTTCATCTGGAACAGGTACAAGACTTTACTCCTACCCCCATGACCGTTGCTACCGAAGCATGGTACACTGGTTTCCACCCCTATACACTGGAACCCGTATTCAGTGCCAAGACCCAGCGCGAGAAATTGGCGCAACGCCAGTTCTTCTTCTGGTATAAACCCGAAGAACGGAGAAATATCATCAATGAACTGCGACGGATAGGACGGAAAGATTTAATTGACAAGCTATATGGGAAATAATTTGTATCTACATACAAGATGAACATCTTTAGGTTAAAATGATCATTCTTCCACCTGCATCGCCACTATTTCCTGTAATACCGCCACAGCCTCTTCTACGGTAGTGATGTCCTTCACCACCATGCTCCGCTTGCCGTTCTGCTCGCGCAGGTCGCAACGGCGGGTATATTTCATCATGTAGGCAATGATTTTACCGAAAGCCAGGCTCTGATAGTAAGGACTATCCAAATTGGAGACAAAGAATAGCGTCATGCGACTGCCTTTGAGGAACACCTTTTCCGTTCCCAGACGTGCCGCAAGGCGGCGCAGGGGAACAATACGGAGCAATTCCTCTGTTTCGGGCGGTATAGGTCCGAAACGGTCTTCGAGGCGGACACGGAAAGCATCTACATCTTTATCCAGCGTCAAGCCGTCCAATTCGCGGTAGAGCAGCATACGTTCGCTGCTACCGGTGACGTAGGCAGCGGGCAACAACAGTTCGAGATCACTTTCCACCTGGCATTCGTCAACAAACTGTTCGCCGCTGATAGTACCGTCGCCTTTCAGTTCGTCGGCGTAAAGGTCGGCAAACTCATCGGTCTTAAGCTCACGTACGGCTTCGGACAATATCTTCTGATAAGTTTCGTAACCCAGGTCGGCAATAAAACCGCTTTGCTCCGCGCCGAGCATATTACCCGCACCGCGGATGTCGAGGTCCTGCATGGCAATATGGATACCGCTACCTAAGTCGGAGAAGTTCTCGATGGCCTGCAAGCGGCGTTTGGCTTCCGGCGTAAGCGAGGACAAGGGAGGAGCAAGCAAGTAGCAGAAAGCCTTTTTGTTGCTGCGCCCCACACGGCCGCGCATCTGGTGCAGGTCGCTCAAGCCGAAATTCTGTGCCTGGTTGATGATGATGGTATTGGCGTTCGGTATGTCAATACCGCTCTCGATAATGGTGGTGGCAAGCAAGACGTCATAATCATAGTTGACAAAATCGAGAATAATCTTCTCCAGTTCGGCAGGCTCCATCTGCCCGTGACCGATACAGACACGGCAATCGGGAATGTTGCGCTCTATCATCGCTTTCAGTTCCGAAAGATTGGAGATGCGGTTGTTTACAAAGAACACCTGCCCGTTACGGCTCATTTCGAAGTTTATGGCATCGGTAATAATCTCATCGCCAAAAGTATGCACTTCCGTCTGAATAGGATAACGGTTGGGCGGCGGCGTTTGGATAACGCTCAAATCGCGCGCGCCCATCAAGGAGAACTGCAAGGTTCGGGGGATGGGAGTGGCGGTCAGGGTCAGGGTATCCACGTTTACTTTCAACTGGCGGAGTTTCTCCTTGACGGAAACGCCAAACTTCTGTTCCTCGTCGATAATCAGCAGGCCGAGGTCTTTGAACTTAACATCCTTACCCAAGATGCGGTGCGTACCGATAAGGATATTCACCTCCCCCCCCGCAAGACCTTTGACAACGGCTTTGGTCTGTGCCGCTGTCCGGGCACGACTCAAATATTCCACACGGCAAGGCAAGCCTTTCAAACGCTCCTTGAAAGTCTGGAAATGCTGGTAGGCAAGGACGGTGGTGGGAACGAGGACGGCAACCTGCTTGTTGTCCGCCACCGCCTTGAAAGCGGCACGTATGGCAACCTCGGTCTTGCCGAATCCTACATCACCACATACCAGCCGGTCCATGGGGCGGGCACTTTCCATATCCGCCTTTACGTCGGCAGTCGCCTTGCTCTGGTCGGGGGTATCCTCGTAAATGAAAGATGCTTCCAGCTCCCGTTGCAGAAAACTGTCGGGACTGTATTGAAAGCCTTTCTCTTCGCGCCGTTGCGAGTAGAGCTTTATCAGGTCGCGGGCTATATCTTTAATCTTGGTCTTGGTGCGGTCCTTCAGTTTCTCCCACGCACCGGTTCCCAGCTTGTTGAGACGGGGAGCTTCGCCTTCTTTGCCTTTGTATTTGGAAACCTTGTGCAAAGAGTGGATGGAGACAAAGACCACATCGTCATTCTGATAGACCAGGCGCATTACTTCTTGCGTAGTGTCTCCGTTGGGAATACGTACCAATCCCGTAAAACGCCCCACGCCGTGGTCGGTATGTACCACGTAATCTCCAGGGGTAAACTGGTTCAGCTCCTTCAGGCTCAGGGCCACCTTGCCACTGCGGGCTTTATCGCTTTTCAGGTTGTATTTATGGAAACGGTCGAAAAGCTGGTGGTCGGTAAAGATGCAGAGACGCAACGTATCGTCGGCAAAACCCTCGTGCAGGGTACGTTCAACGGGTGTGAAGGAGATATTATCTCCCCGGTCTTCAAAGATAGCGCGGATACGGTCGGTCTGCTTCAGACTGTCGCTGCATATATAGAGGGTATAGTTGCGGGAAAGATAGTCGCGGAAACTTTCTGCCACCAAGTCGAAATTCTTATGGAAGATAGGCTGTGCAACGGTACTGAATGCAACTGTCGCATCCGGCGTTCCGGTGGGCTTCGTACCGAATTCCATGCGGCGGAAATCGAGGGCACGCAAAGTAAACTCTCCTCCATCAATCAACTTACCTTCCAGAGAGATTGCACCGTTTTCTTCGGCTTCGCAGGCTGCAATAGCCTGTGCAGTAAGCGATTCATCGTGGACGACCTGAATACGCTCCCGCAACCAAAGGAAATCACGCATCGCCAGCAAGGTATCCGGCCGCAGAAAATCCAAGAAAGAAACCATGCCGCCATCCCCCCCTTGCTCCAAGCTACGGCTTAAATCGGGAACAATGACAATCTCCTCTTTCTTCTCTTTGGAAAGCTGGCTTTCCACTTCAAAAGTACGAATACTTTCCACCTCATCTCCAAAAAAGTCGATACGGAAAGGAAACTCGGACGAAAAGGAAAAGACGTCGATAATACTGCCGCGCACAGCATACTGCCCCGGCTCGTACACATAATCCACATACTCGAACCCATAGCTGCGCAGCACTTCCGTAACAAAGTCCATATCCACCTTTTCGCCGGCATGAAGCTTCAAGGTTTTATCTCCCAGTTCCTTACGGGATACAACTTTTTCCGCCAACGCATCCGGATAGGTAACTACACAAAGCCCTTCTTCTCCCTTTTGCAAACGGCTCAGCACTTCCGTACGGAGAATCTCGTTAGCCGCATCTTTCTGGCCGTACTTTATGGCACGGCGGAAAGAAGAAGGAAAAAACAACACCTGTCCGGTTCCCAAAATCTGTGTCAGGTCGTGGTAGAAATATCCCGCCTCTTCCAAATCGCCGAGGATAAAGACAAACGGACATTCCGCCTGCTGCACCAGCACGGATGAAAACAGTGAAGCGGCAGAGGCGCACAAACCACTGCAATAGAGATGACGGACGGAATTGTCCTTTAGCAACTTGCACATGCCTTCTACATTGGGGTGGGTGGCGTATAATTGTTGTAGTTCGGTAATAATCATTGCTGTCTTTTTTAGTTCACCGTAGATTACACAAAGTTACACAGATTAAGAGAATCCGATAATCTGTGTAAACTCATAAATGTTCCATAACGAATTTCCGTTGCAAAAATACATAAATAATCCTTAGTTTTATCTGTAAGTAATAGAAAAGCACTACTTTTGTTCCCAATAACAAGCTCCATCTATTTTCAATGAATATGCAGACATCAGACAGTATTGTCATCATCCCCACCTACAATGAACGGGAAAATATCGAGAATATCATCCGTGCCGTTTTTGCCCTGGAACACGGATTCCACATACTTGTCATCGAAGACGGTTCTCCCGACGGCACAGCCGCCATCGTAAAAGACTTGCAACGCGAATTTCCCCACCGCCTGTTTATGGTGGAGCGTAAGGGAAAACTGGGACTGGGTACGGCCTACATAGCCGGATTCAAATGGGCTCTGCAACGCGACTACCAATATATATTCGAAATGGATGCCGATTTCAGCCATAACCCCAAAGACCTACCCCGCCTCTACCGGGCTTGTACCGAAGAGGGAGCGGATGTGGCCATCGGCTCGCGCTACGTCAGCGGCGTGAATGTGGTAAACTGGCCTATGGGACGTGTGCTGATGTCTTATTTCGCTTCCAAATATGTACGGTTTATCACGGGATTGCCCATACATGACACTACCGCCGGCTTTGTATGCTACCGCCGCAAGGTATTGCAAACCATCAATCTGGACGGCATCCGCTTCAAAGGGTATGCTTTCCAGATAGAAATGAAATTCACCGCTTACAAATGCGGAGCGAATGTAAAGGAAGTGCCGGTTATCTTCATCAACCGCGAACTGGGAACATCCAAGATGAACAGCAGTATTTTCGGAGAAGCCGTGTTCGGAGTTATCCGGCTGAAATGGAACAGCCTGTTCCATAAATATCCAGACTTAAAAAACTAAAGATATGAAAAGAACACTGATACACAACGCTACGATTGTCAACGAAGGACAAAGCGTACAAGGCTCGGTAGTGATAGAAAACGGGCGCATCGCCGAAGTACTTACCAACTGGAAGCCTCTTTCCGCCCCTTGTGAAGAAGTGATTGATGCAACAGGCTGCTACCTGCTGCCCGGCATTATCGATGACCATGTGCATTTTCGTGATCCGGGTCTTACCCATAAGGCAGATATTCTGACGGAAAGCCGTGCAGCGGCTGCCGGCGGGGTGACTTCCATTATGGACATGCCCAATACCAATCCGCTGACCGTAACGTTGGATGCCTTGAATGCCAAACTCGACTTGCTGAATGAGAAGTGTATCGTCAACCATTCCTGCTACTTCGGAGCAACCAACAACAACTATACGGAATTTGACAAGCTGGACAAACACCGCGTTTGCGGCATCAAGCTGTTCATGGGCTCCAGTACCGGTAATATGCTGGTGGATAAAATGAACAGCCTGCTGAATATATTCAACGGTACGGATATGCTGATTGCCGCCCATTGCGAAGATCAGGAAACAATAAAAAACAATATCGAGAAATACAAGCAAAAATATAAAGGAGCGGATGACATTCCCGTCAGTGCCCACCCCAGTATCCGTTCCGTTCCGGCATGTTATGCCTCTTCCGAACTGGCTGTCCGTCTGGCAAAGATTGCCGGAGCGCGCCTGCACATCCTGCATGTTTCCACAGCCAAAGAACTGCAACTGTTCAGTGACGAACCTTTGGCAAACAAGAACATCACCGCTGAAGCATGTGTAGCGCATTTACTTTTTACGCTGACGCACTACAACAGTTTGGGCGCACGCATAAAGTGTAATCCTGCCGTTAAACGAAAAACAGACCGGGAAGCACTGCGGACCGCCGTCAACTCAGGACTGATTGACGTTATCGCCACCGACCACGCCCCTCACTTGTTGAGCGAGAAAGAGGGCGGGGCTTTGAAAGCGATGTCCGGTATGCCTATGATACAATTCTCCCTTGTCAGTATGTTAGAACTGGTGGACGAAGGAGTGTTCTCACTGGAAACGGTTGTTCAGAAAATGTGTCATGCACCTGCCCGGATATACGGTATTTGCCAGCGTGGATATATCCGTGAAGGCTATCAGGCGGATTTAGTGCTGGTACGCCCTAACTCTCCCTGGGAAGTCACTACCGACAAGATTCTGAGCAAATGCGGCTGGAGTCCTTTGGAAGGGCATACGTTCAACTGGAAAGTAGAAAAAACGTTTGCCAACGGACATCTTATTTACAACGGCAATACTGTGAACGATTCCTACCGCGGTGAAGAGCTGCGGTTTGATTATCCGTCGGCAGGAGCATAATATAGTATTATCTATTCAGAGCATAACCTTATATAGAGATTATCAATTGCCAACTATCAATTATAAAATCCATGAAGTAAGCCCCTATATCAACTGGATTTATTTTTTCCATGCCTGGGGCTTTCAACCTAAGTTTGCAGCAATCGCCAACATTCACGGTTGCGATTCCTGCCGCGCCATGTGGCTTGCGGCTTTTCCGCAAGAAGAACGCTCCAAAGCCGCCGAGACTATGCAATTGTTTAAGGAAGCCGGCAGAGTACTCAACCGGTTGGATGAGAAAATTTCGGTGCAATGTATTTACAGGCTATGCAGTGCCAATGCAGAGGGAGACAATCTCATCATCGAAGATACGGTGTTCCCTCTGCTCCGCCAGCAGACACCTCATCCGGACGGAAGTCCGTTTCTCTGCCTGAGCGATTTCATACGGCCTCTTTCATCCGGAGTGCCGGATACGATAGGGCTTTTTGCATCTTCTGTCAGTGCGGAGAGCGAAGGATGTTATAAAGACGATCCTTATAAGCATCTTCTCGTACAGACCCTGACAGACCGGCTTGCCGAAGCCGCAACAGAAAAGATGCACGAATATGTGCGCAAGACAGTCTGGGGATATGCTCCCGATGAATCGCTTTCCATTCCGGATTTGCTGGTTGAGAAATATCAGGGCATCCGTCCAGCAGTAGGCTATCCTTCCCTACCTGACCAATCCGTAAACTTTATATTGGACGAATTGCTGGATATGAAACAGATAGGCATTACGCTCACCGAAAACGGAGCCATGTATCCGCATGCTTCTGTCTGTGGTCTTATGTTTTCACATCCCCAGTCACGCTATTTCGCCGTAGGCAAGATTGGTGAAGACCAGTTGGAAGATTATGCCTGCCGGCGCGGTAAACCGATTGAGGAAATGCGAAAGTTCCTGGCAGCAAATTTAAAGAGTTAAATGTTGCAAGTGTGATTTTCCGGTTTCTCTTACGACAAACAGAATAAAAGCGATTCGAGCAAGCATACACAATGGAAAATGTAGAACAAGAGTTTCTGTCCGTCATACGGGAATATGAGCGCGTCATCTATAAGGTGTGTTACCTGTACACCACTCCGAACGCGACTCTTAATGACTTGTATCAGGAAGTAGTGCTCAATATATGGAAAGCGTTTCCTAAATTCAGAAGGGAATGTAAAATCTCGACGTGGATTTACCGTATCGCCTTGAATACCTGTATCAGCTTCATACGGAAAGAAAAGAACATTCCGGAGATTGTCACCCTCACCCAGGAAGCCGACCGCAGCGAAGAGGACGACGAAACGCAAGCCATGTTACAGCAACTCTACCGGATGATAAACCGGCTGGGACAGTTGGAGAAGTCTATCATCCTGCTTTATCTGGAAGAAAAAAGCTATGAAGATATTTCCGAGATTACCGGACTGACCGTAACCAACGTGGCCACCAAACTCAACCGTATTAAAGACAAACTAAAAAAGATGAATAAGGAGGATTAATATATGGAACTGGACGAACTGAAAAAATCATGGAATGCCCTGGATGCACAGTTGCAAAAGGAACCTATTGCCGATGAGAAACAGATAAAAGAACTGATTGCAAATTATAAAACAAATACTCGGCACAGTTTGGGACGACTCGTTATCCTGCAACGCTTCTCGCTTGGAACAGGTGCGGTAGGATTGGCTGTCATCCTGCTGGTGTGGTTCTTACTGCCTACCTTCGGTTTCAACGAGCATTTGCAGAACAAGATAATTCTGTTTCTGATTTTCATTACCGTAACTATTCTCAGCGGTATGTGGTGGGACTGGAAAACCTACCTTTGGAACAAGAACACCCACATAGACGAAATGTCCGTAGCCGAAGTGAGCCGACGCATGACCAGATTCCGTAACTGGACCCGTTACGAAATATGGGCAGTAGCTGCCTGGACCGTTATCTTCACCATACTGTTCTTCTGGATAATGGATTACTATACACTGCCTCTCATGATACAAGCTGTCTTGCTCGGTTGCTACATCATCCTGGATGCACTTCTTATTTATTTCATATATAAAAAAGTCGTTTACAAACACCTCGACAGCATTAAAAAGAACATAGAAGAATTGAAAGACATATGCACCGAATAACTCTCATACTTATCTTATGCCTGCTTTTACCGGACATGTACATCTACTTGGTGTACATCGTAAAGAGAACACGTAACATACTTTGGCGCAGTGTGTATTGGCTTCCTACAGTTGTGCTGGTAGCTATATATATGTATTACATCTATATGACAGGTGACAATGCGCTTTCACGCCATCCGCAAGGCATCGGCAGGCTGGCAGTGGCCGTAATGCTGTTTGCCGTCCCGAAGACGGTATTCATGCTTTGTTCGCTGTTTGGCATATTGATGCGGGGAATCAGCCGCCTTTTGTCATTCATCATTTTCCATACGCCGTTCAGGAATCCCCGTTTTCCTTTCGTTGCCCACCGGCTTCCTTACACACTTCTCGGATTGATATTGGGGATAATCGGTTTTGCCAATATCCTTTACGGAGCCATTGCCGGTATCACGCGCTTTGAGGTAAAGAATGTCGAATATCGCTCGCCCAACATTCCCAAAGGTTTTGACGGTTACCGCATTCTTCAGCTATCGGATATACATATAGGCAGTTGGTTGGGAAATCCGGAAGCTATCCGGCGTCTGGTTACGCTGGTGAACGAACAGCAAGCGGACCTCATTGTCTTTACCGGTGATTTAGTCAATCAGCAAAGCCACGAACTGGACGGTTTCAAAGAGACACTTTCACTGCTTCATGCTCCCGACGGAGTATATTCTATCCTCGGCAATCACGATTACGGGACATATTACCGCTGGCATAACAGAAAAGAGGAAGCAGCCAACTTGGAGTATCTAATAGGACAGCAAAAAGATATGGGTTGGAAAATGCTGAATAACGAGCATTGCATCCTATATCATAAGGGCGACAGCATAGCGCTGATAGGTGTTGAGAACGACGGTGAACCGCCTTTCTCACAATTCGCCGATTTATCCAAAGCCATGCAAGGCACGGAAGGCATGTTCCGTATACTGCTCAGCCATAACCCTACGCACTGGCGACGCGAAGTTTTGCCTGATTCGGATATAGAGTTAACCCTTTCCGGACATACGCACGCCATGCAGATGGAAATATTCGGACACTCGTTATCTTCTCTCATCTACCCTGAATGGAGCGGTATGTACTACGAAGGCAAACGCGCCCTGTATGTAAATGTCGGTATAGGATACGTAGGTCTGCCTTTCCGCTTCGGTGCATGGCCCGAAGTCACCGTCATAAAATTAGTTAGCGAGAAAGAGTGACAGAATATAAAAAAGACCTATCTTTGTGGCAATAAAATCCACAACCCATGAAGATACTCTACAATATTTACCAGATTTGCTTTGCACTGCCTGTTTTATTGGTCCTGACTGTCCTTACCGCATTGGTCACAATTATCGGTTCGTTATTGGGGGGCGCTCATTTCTGGGGATATTATCCGGGTAAAATATGGTCACAACTGATTTGCTACCTGCTACTCATTCCGGTAAAGATAAATGGACGCGAGAAACTTCACAAACGTACTTCCTATGTGTTTGTCCCAAACCATCAGGGTTCTTTCGATATTTTCCTGATTTACGGCTTCTTGGGCAGAAACTTCAAATGGATGATGAAGAAAAGCCTGCGAAAGATTCCGTTCGTAGGCAAAGCATGCGAAAGCGCGGGACATATCTTTGTAGACCGTTCCAGTCCTAAAAAAGTACTGGCCACCATGCGCCAGGCAGAGGCTTCCTTAAAGGATGGAGTATCATTGGTAGTATTCCCCGAAGGAGCACGCACATTCACCGGTCACATGGGATACTTCAAGAGAGGAGCCTTCCAATTGGCAGACGAACTGCAACTGGCGGTAGTGCCCGTTACCATCGACGGTTCGTTTGAGATACTTCCCCGCACGGGCAAGTGGATACACCGCCACCGCATGATACTGACTATTCATGAACCGATTGCCCCTAAGGGACAAGGAGTGGAGAACATCAAGGCAACTATGGCGGAAGCCTATACAGCAGTAGAAAGCAGCCTTCCGGAGAAGTTTAAAGGAATGGTTAAAAACGAAGATCAAGACCGTTGAAGTCTTTCATCCGCACTGCCTACGGTTTATTGGCGGAAGTATCAGTTGAAGCGTTTTGCCTGACGCGCTGGTGTTCCTCAATCAACTGCATGTTTTCCTTCGCCTTTGAAAGGAACTCCTTTATCAACTGATTCTGCTTGAATGCCAATGGAGCGGTTCGCATAATATCCTCTATCTGCGGAGTCATGACAGGATACGGTAATGTGCTGCACATCATCATAAACACGCTTGGACCCAGAACATTTTCATTATTGTCAATGATGAACTGCTTCACATAATTATTCATTTCTTCAACAAGAGTTTCCCCTTCTTTCGCCAGCTCCTTATGGACATCTTCCAAATTGGCTCCGTCCAGCACCATACGCGCCTCTTTGCGGTCGAGCTCCTCTATCTGCAGTTCCAGTGCATTCCGTTTTTCTATAAACTCATACAGCCGATCATTGAGCAATGTCCCTTTAGCTACCAATTGCGTATTTGAAATAGAGACTTCTATCTTACCGTCTTCCAGTACAAGCGGCATAATCCCTTCATCGTCCATATAGAGAGTTACCATCATCACAGAATCTACAGGACCTTTCATTGAGAAAAGCCCATGAATAACTTCCGCAGAATCGACAGCTACCCACTGCCCGTTCTGAAGAGTTTTAAGAAACAACATTTTTCCATCGAGGCTTGTCACTGAAGAACTGCCTTCCACCTTGTATTTTCGGGCACAAGAAGTGAAAAACACGAGTAAAAGCAAAAGAGGCAAAATACGATTTACACTCATTCTAATCATGCAGGAAACGATTTATGAATTATACGTGGCAAAGGTATTAATATTCCTTATAAACGGGATAGAAAGAAAGGAATTTTCATTTGGTTTACGTATTTTTGCACAATCATAAATATAAAAAACGGAGAAATATACATGTCAACCTATGCTCCTTTTGCCAAACCTCTTTATGTAATGCTCAAGCCCGTAGGGGCTGTATGCAACCTGGCATGCGATTATTGTTATTATCTGGAGAAGTCCAAACTGTATGTAAACAATCCAAAATACGTGATGAGCGATGAACTGCTGGAGAAGTTCATTGAAGAATATATCAATTCGCAAACAATGCCTCAAGTATTGTTCACCTGGCACGGCGGAGAAACCCTAATGCGCCCGCTGGCCTTCTACAAAAAAGCGATGGAACTGCAAAAGAAATACGCCAACGGACGGACGATTGACAACTGCATACAAACCAACGGCACACTGCTCACCGACGAATGGTGCGAGTTCTTCAAAGAGAACAATTGGCTGGTGGGCGTATCTATCGACGGGCCGCAGGAGTTTCATGACGAATACCGTAAAAACAGGCTTGGAAGACCATCCTTTGTCAAAGTGATGCAAGGCATCAACCTGCTGAAAAAGCACGGAGTAGAATGGAACGCGATGGCGGTAGTAAATGACTTCAATGCCGACTATCCTCTTGAATTCTATAAATTCTTCAAAGAAATCGGTTCTCATTATATCCAGTTCGCTCCTATCGTAGAACGCATCATGCCGCACCAAGACGGACGCCATCTGGCCTCACTGGCCGATAAGGAAAAGGCTACGGAACTGGCGGACTTCTCCGTTAGCCCGGAACAATGGGGAAACTTCCTCTGTACCCTGTTCGATGAATGGGTGAAACAGGATGTAGGTACTTACTATATCCAGCTCTTCGACTCCACCCTTGCCAACTGGGTGGGCGAACAGCCGGGCGTATGCTCCATGGCAAAGACCTGCGGACATGCCGGTGTAATGGAATTCAACGGCGATGTATATGCCTGTGACCACTTTGTATTTCCTGAATACAAACTGGGAAACATCTATCAGAAAACACTGGTGGAAATGATGTACAGCGAACGTCAGCAAGCCTTCGGACAGATGAAGCAAAAGTCTCTCCCCACCCAGTGCAGGGAGTGCGAATGGCTGTTTGCCTGCAACGGTGAATGTCCTAAAAACCGCTTTGCACATACTGCCGACGGCGAACCCGGACTGAACTACCTATGCGCCGGCTACCGGAAATTCTTCAAGCATGTGGCTCCTTACATGGATTTCATGAAGCAAGAGCTGATGAACCAGCGTCCGCCTGCCAACATCATGGATGCTATCCGAGAAGGAAGATTCAATTAAAAATCATATAGTAAATTAACAACAAAAAAGATGAAAGTAACGAAGTATTTGATTGCGGCGGTCGCCGTACTGACAGTCTGCTCGGCACGTGCAGACGAAGGAATGTGGTTACTGCAACTGATGAAGCAGCAGAACTCTATCGACATGATGAAGAAACAAGGACTGAAACTTGCAGCCGATGATTTATACAACCCGAACGGAGTATCGCTGAAGGATGCCGTCGGCATCTTTGGCGGTGGTTGTACGGGCGAAATCATCTCACCCGAAGGACTGATTCTCACCAATCACCACTGCGGCTACGGTGCTATCCAACAGCACAGCTCAGTGGAACACGATTACCTGACAGACGGTTTCTGGGCAAAAAGCCGCAATGAAGAGTTGCCTACTCCGGGATTGAAATTCCGTTTCGTACACCGCATTGTAGACATCACCGACCTCGTAAACGCGAAAGTCAAAGCCGGAGAAGTGACGGAAGTCGATGCATTGACCGCCCCGTTCCTCGGCAAACTTGCCAAAGAAGAACTGGAAAAGAGTGATTTGAAAGGTAAACCGGGCATCGAGGTAAGAGCACTCCCTTTCTATGCGGGAAATAAATTCTACCTGTTCTATTACAAAGTGTACAGTGACGTGCGTATGGTAGCCGCTCCCCCTTCCTCGGTAGGTAAGTTCGGCGGTGAAACCGACAACTGGATGTGGCCACGTCACACGGGCGACTTCTCCATGTTCCGCATCTATGCCGATGCCAACGGAGAACCGGCCGAATACAATGCAAGCAACGTACCTTTGAAGACTCCGAAATTCCTGTCCATTTCCATCAAAGGACTGAAAGAAAACGACTATGCCATGATTATGGGATTCCCCGGCAGCACCAGCCGTTACCTCACCCGGTCGGAAGTGAAAGAACGCATGGAAGCAGACAACCAGGCCATGATTGACATGCGCGGTGTCCGCCTCGATGTACTGCGCAAGTACATGGATGCCAGCGACAAAACCCGCATCCAGTATGCCAGCAAATTTGCCGGAAGCAGCAACTACTGGAAAAACTCCATCGGCATGAACAAGGCAATCATCGACAACGATGTACTGGGCACAAAAGCGAAACAGGAAAAGAACTTTGCCGAATTTGCCAAAGGTAAAACCGAATACGAGGGTGTAGTAGAGAGAATCGACGAAATCATTGCCAAGAGAATGCCGGTTACCCGTCAGCTCAACTACTTGTACGAAGCCTTGAGCGGCGCTATCGAATTCGGAAGCCCGTACATGATTATGCATAAGATAAAGACGGCGCTGAAAGAGAAAAACGACTCTTTGCTTGCTGCTTCCAAAGCACAGTTGGAAGAGGTGTTCAACGACATCCACAACAAAGACTACGACCACGAAGTAGACCGTGCCGTAGCCAAAGCCATCCTGCCCGCTCTCGCCCAAAAACTGCAACCTGAACAGTTGCCCGTTTTCTACCAGACTATCCAAAGCAAGTACAAAGGCGACTACAATGCTTTCGTAGATGATATGTACGACAACTCCATCCTTGCCAACCGCACCAACTTCGACAAGTTCATGAAGAAACCTACGGTAAAGGCTATCGAAAAAGACCCTGCCACAGCTTACTCCCGCTCGAAGATAGAAAAGCTGAAAGCCGTTTCCATAGAAGAAAAGGCACTGAGCAACGGTCTTGAGTTGCTGCATAAAGCATACATCCGCGGACTGGGCGAGATGAAACTGCCCGTACCCTCTTATCCGGACGCCAACTTCACGCTCCGTCTGACCTACGGCAATGTGAAAGCATACAGCCCGCGCGATGCCATACACTACAATTACTACACCACCACGGACGGCATTCTTGAAAAAGAAAACCCCGAAGACCGCGAATTCGTAGTGCCCGCCAAACTGAAGGAGCTTATCCTCAATAAAGACTTCGGACGCTATGCCATGGCCGACGGCACAATGCCTGTTTGCTTCCTGACTACTAACGACATCACCGGCGGCAACTCCGGCAGTCCCGTCATCAACGGTGAAGGACAGCTTATCGGCTGTGCATTCGACGGCAACTGGGAATCCTTGAGTGGTGACATCAATTTCGATAACAACCTGCAACGTTGCATCGCACTGGACATCCGCTACGTACTCTTCATTCTGGAAAAGCTAGGAGACTGCGGACATCTGATAAAAGAAATGAACATCATTGAGTAATAGGAACCCCATCCCCAAAAGGGTATGAAAGTGAATGGCATTCGGTCGTATACTGAATGCCATTCACTCGTATACTGAATCCTATTTAGTCGTATATTGAATCTCCCTCTCTCAGAACACCTTCTAACGCATAGTTACATGAGACAAATCATATTATCATTATTCCTTATATCCGGCATCCTTTCGGCACACGCCGACGAAGGAATGTGGATGCTTACCGACCTCAAACAGCAGAACGAGGTTGCCATGACAGAGCTCGGCCTGCTTATCCCTGCCGAACAGATATACAACCCCAACGGCATAGCCCTGAAAGATGCGGTAGTGCATTTCGGCGGCGGTTGCACGGGCGAGGTTATCTCGGCAGAAGGGCTGGTACTGACCAATCATCACTGCGGCTATGGAGCCATCCAGCAACACAGCAGCGTGGAGCACGATTACCTGACCTATGGTTTTTGGGCAATGTCCCGCAGCGAGGAACTGCCCTGCAAGGGACTTACTGTGACCTACATCGATGAGATAATGGACGTGACGGACTACGTAAACGACCAGTTGCAGATAGACTCTGACCCGAATGGCACGAATTACCTATCGCCCAAATACCTTGCCATGATAGCCGACCGTTTCCTGTCCGCGCAAGGCATCACGCTGACATCCGGCCGTAAAGCGGAACTGAAAGCATTCTATGGCGGAAACAAATATTACTTGTTCCTAAAGACAACCTACAGCGACATCCGCATGGTAGGTGCTCCTCCCTCTTCCATCGGCAAATTCGGAGCCGATACGGACAACTGGATGTGGCCGCGCCACACGGGCGACTTCTCTTTATTCCGCATCTATGCCGGCAAGGACGGCCAACCCTCCGCTTACAACCCCGACAATGTGCCCTTGCAGGTAAAGAAGCACCTCACCATCAGCCTCGCCGGCTATCGTGAAGGCGACTTCACATTTGTCATGGGATTTCCCGGACGCAACTGGCGCTACATGATTTCCGACGAAGTAGAAGAACGCATGCAAACCACCAACTTCATGCGCCACCACGTGCGCGACGTCCGCCAGAAAGCCCTCATGGAGCAAATGCTGAAAGACGATGCCGTGCGCATCCACTATGCAAGCAAATACGCCTCATCCGCCAATTACTGGAAGAATGCCATCGGTATGAACGAAGGGCTTGTCCGCCTGAAAGTACTGAATACGAAACGCGCACAGCAGGAACAGCTCCTTGCACGCGGCCGTGCCCTGAACGACAGCTCTTATCAAAAGGCTTTCGACCAAATACGTGGCATCGTGAAACATCGCCGCAATGCCCTCTATCATCAGCAGGCCATCCAGGAAGCATTGGTTACGGGACTCGACTTCATGCGGATTCCTAGTACCGCTGCCCTGGTTTCTGCCTTGAAAAGCAAGGATAAAGCCCGGATAAAAGCCGCCGCCGACAGTCTGCAAGTTGCCGCCGACAAGTATTTCGCCTCCGTCCCCTTCCCCGAAGTGGAGCGGATTGTAGGCAAGAAGATGCTACAGACCTATATGAAATACATTCCTGCCGAACAGCGCATCGGTATTTTCAAAGTTATCGACAAGCGTTTCAAGGGAGACAGCGATGCCTTTATCGATGCCTGCTTCGAATATTCCATCTTCGGCAGCAAGAAGAATTTCGCCAAGTTCATCCGCAAACCCAGCTTGTATAAGATTGGCAACGACTGGATGACACTGCTCAAATACTCCATCACCGACGGTCTGTTGCAAACTACCATTGCCATGATGGATGCCAACCGCAACTATAATGCCGCTCACAAGGTATGGGTAAAAGGCATGATGGACATGAAGCGGGAAACCGGCACACCTATATACCCCGATGCCAACTCCACCCTGCGCCTGACCTATGGACGCGTATTGCCGTATAAACCTGCTGACGGCGTGAAATACGGGTATTACACCACCCTGAAGGGGGCAATGGAAAAGGAAGACCCCGACAATTGGGAGTTTGTGGTGCCTGCTAAATTGAAGCAATTGTACCAGACAAAAGATTTCGGACGATATGCCATGCCCGACGGCGAGATGCCCGTATGCTTCATCGTGAACACGGACAATACGGGCGGAAACTCCGGCAGCCCGGTGTTCAATGCCAAAGGCGAACTGATAGGTACGGCTTTCGACCGCAACTACGAGGGTCTGACGGGTGACATCGCTTTCCGTCCGTCTTCGCAGCGTGCCGCTTGTGTGGATATCCGATATACGCTGTTTATCATAGACAAGTATGCCGGTGCTTCACACATCATCAAGGAACTGACGATTAGCGAAGCGGAACCGGACATAGCAAAAAGTAATTAGTTATTACTAATTTGCAATTGACGGTGAACAATTTCTTCGTTTATCCGTTATATATTCATAAACTATATATAAGACAAAGATTATGGAGAAATTTGAAGAATTAATACAATCGGAGAAACCTGTTTTAGTGGACTTTTTTGCTACCTGGTGCGGACCTTGTAAAGCCATGCACCCCGTACTGGAAGCATTGAAAAGCGAAATCGGCGACAGAGCGCGTATCGCAAAAATCGATGTGGACCAGCATGAAAAATTGGCTGCAAGCTATCGTATACAGATGGTTCCTACCTTTATCCTGTTCAGAAAGGGTGAAGCCTTGTGGCGTCATTCGGGGGTGATCAGCGGTAAGGAACTTAAAGCCATTATCGAACAAAACTCATAATTAAGAAACATGAAGAAAATCATAACCATGGCGGTTCTCATCTTCTCAAGCATGCTGACTTATGCTTGCACCGGTGGAGCCGAACAGAAACAAGCTGAAACGCAAAAGACTGCCCAGGACGGTAGCGTAATCGTAATGAACAAAGCCATGTTCATCAAGGATATATTCGATTACGAGAAGTCCAAAGAGTGGAAATATAAAGGCGACAAACCCGCCATCATCGACTTATATGCCGACTGGTGCGGACCTTGCCGGATGACAGCGCCTATCATGAAGGAACTGGCGAAAGAATATGCCGGGAAAATCGTAATATACAAAGTCAATGTGGATAAGGAGAAAGAACTGGCAGCCTTGTTCAACGCCACCAGTATTCCTCTGTTTGTCTTTATTCCAATGCAGGGCGAACCCCAGTTATTCCGCGGAGCTGCCGACAAGGCAACCTACAAAAAGGCTATCGATGAGTTCCTGTTGAAGAAATAACAGCATATACAAGTAAAGAGAATATGCCCAAATAGAGAATGCTCACTGTGTGCTTTTTTTAGGCACGGGAAATCCGTGAAATCTGTGCCTAAAAAGAGCATCAGGTGCACGTCTTAATACAATTTTTGAGGAACAAACTACCGGATTCCCGTTTTGCAGGATTCTTATAACACTATCGGCATCTCCTGCCATACCCCGTTGTACATCTCCATCACAGTTCCATACCCTGCCTGCTTTAATGCCCGCAATGCTTCCGGGCGACCGCTGTTAATCCGCTCCGGATAGTGAGAGTCGCTATTGACCTGAACGCGGATGCCCAAACTGCGCAATAACGGGAAATAACGTCCGTTGGGATAGAAAGTGCCCAAATCATAGTAAGACTTGGTATTGATTTCCACCTGATAGCCTCGTGCGGCAATGTCTTCAAAGTACTCTTTCACGAGCGTATCATACCAAGCCTCGTCAAGCAGACCGGGACGATAGCAAGCAGCATTATAGTGCATCTTGTCCGCATGTCCCACTACATCGAACCCGCCCAACTCCAGCATACGCCTCAACCGTCCGTAGTACAAGCGCACCACCTGCTCCAAGTCGCCGCCAAACTGCTTATCTACCATCTGCCTGAAAACATCGGCCGGAACATCCACATCCACCACTTCGCCCCGTTCATTATACAGCATGTGCACGGAACCGATGCGATAATCCAGCGGCAGTTCACGAAAACGGGCAGCAGACGGATTGCTCTCTTCATTTAAATAATCTATTTCCAAGCCGAGATAAAGTTCTATCTTTCCGGCATACTTTTCCTTTATCCGATGAAATTCGGCCTGATAGTCGTTCATACGGTCCCACTCCATAGTCCATGCCGTAGAAAAAGGCAACGGGGCATGGGATGAAAAGCCATACGAAGTAAATCCCTCGCTCAAGGCAAACCGCACGAAATCTTCCATGCTGGCACGTCCGTCACAATACAGGCTGTGACTATGATAGTTCGTCAGATTCTTGCTTCTGCTCATTCTCGTATATTTTAGTTAGATTCTTAATTCCGGCGCCTCATCAGTCTGCCGATAAAAACCGGAGCTAGTTCTCAGTTCGACTCTATCTCGCTCAGTTCCAGCCAGCGCATGGTCTTTTCATCAATCAAGTCCGTCAGTTCCGGCAAGCGTTTTGACTTCTCCGTCAATTCCTCTACGGATAGCGCACCGCTGCACAACGCCTCTTCAATGGATTGCTTTTCGGCTTCCAATGCCGCAATCTCCTGTTCGAGTTGTTCAAATTCGCGCTTCTCCTTGAAAGACATACGGCGCTTTTCATTCAGACGCACTTTCGCAGTCTTTTCTTCCTGAGTTTTAGCCGCTTCTTTTTCCTTTTCCTTCTCTTGGGCGGCTTTCACATCCTTCCAGTCACGATACTGCGTATAGTTGCCGGGGAAATCGCGGATGTCTCCCTGCCCGTTAAACACCAGCAAGTGGTCCACCACCTTATCCATGAAGTAGCGGTCGTGGCTCACCACAATCACACATCCCTTGAAGTTCTGCAAGTACTCTTCCAATACGTTCAGCGTAACGATGTCCAGGTCGTTGGTAGGCTCGTCCAGAACCAGGAAATTAGGATTGCGCATCAGCACCGTACACAGATAGAGACGGCGGCGCTCGCCACCGCTCAGCTTATAGACATAGCTGTGCTGCGTTTCAGGCGTAAAGAGGAAATGTTGCAAAAACTGCGATGCCGTCAGACGCTTGCCGTTACCCAGCTCTATCACTTCCGCGATGTCCTGCACCACATCGATGACTTTCATCTGCTCGTCAAATTGCAAACCCTCCTGCGAATAATAGCCGAAACGGACGGTTTCGCCGATGTCCAGCGTACCACTATCCGCCAACTCCTGTCCCATCAGTATCTTGATGAAGGTGGACTTTCCCGTACCGTTATTCCCCACGATGCCCATCTTCTCATAGCGGGCGAAGATGTAGGAGAAATCATCCAGTATCTTCAAGTCGCCAAAGGACTTATAGAGGTGGTCTGCCTCGAATATCTTGCTGCCAATATAGGATGCCTTTACATCCAGCTTTACATTGTCGTTATTGAAACGTTGCTTGGCTACCTTCTCCAATTCATAAAAAGCATCTTCCCGGTAACGTGCCTTATGCCCTCTGGCTTGCGGCATACGCCGCATCCATTCAAGCTCCGTACGATACAGGTTATTGGCGCGTTCTATCTCTACGGTCTTGGCTTCGATGCGCTCTTCGCGTTTTTCCAGATAATAGCTGTAATTGCCCTTGTACTGGTATATACGGCGATTGTCTATCTCGATTATCTCCGAGCAGACGCGGTCGAGGAAGTAGCGGTCGTGCGTCACCATCAGCAGAGTGAGGTTGGTACGGCGCAGATAATCTTCCAGCCATTCGGTCATATCCAGGTCGAGGTGGTTGGTAGGCTCATCCAATATAAGGAGATCGGGTTCGGTGATAAGCGTATTGGCAAGCGCCACACGTTTCAATTGTCCGCCGGACAGAGACTTCACCTGCTGATTGAAATCGCGGATTTTGAGTTGGGAAAGAATTTGTTTGGCTTTCTGCTCATACTCCCAGGCCTTCTCATGGTCCATGCGCACCAGAATTTCATCCAAACCGGGATGCCCTTCCGTCTCCATGCAACGTTCATACTCCTTTATCAGCTCTACGGTACTGTTGCCATGATGAAAACATGCTTCCAACACAGTCAGCTCTTCCGGATATTGAGGGTCTTGTTCCAGATAGCCGACACGTATATCACGTCTGAAAGAGATTGTACCGCCGTCATAGCCTTCTTTTCCGGAAAGGATATTAAGCAGTGTGGACTTGCCGCTGCCATTCTTGGCAATAAGCCCCACCCGTTGCCCTTCGGACAAACCAAAGGATATATTCTCGAATAGTACCAAGTCGCCAAACGACTTAGTCAGGTTTTCCACTTGAAGGATTGAATTTACTGCTGCCAAAACTTATTAAATTGAGAGTTGAGAATTAAAATTGAGAAATTGCCATGCAGACGGCAATATGAATCGGGCAATGGCTTGTCATGAAAGTAAATTCCGGTAAACCTCTGCAAGATTGCAGGGCTCTCCGGCTTTGACTTTGCTCCATACCAATTTCATCGGATCTATCACGGTATCGCCCGCAACACTCGTCAGAACAGGGGCTTCACGATTGCCATCGATAAGCGTGCGCCATTCCAAGCCGTCTACTTCATTAGCCAAAATCACACAAAGCGTAATACCCAGCGACAACCATACCTCTTTTTTCTTGGCGCCTATGCTGCCGCTGTCTATGACCTGCTGCATATTGGCTATATCTTCTTCCTGTCCCTGGAAGTCTTTCTTCAACTGCTCTTTTACAGTGGTACATACCCACTCGTATGCTTCGTTTATCCGGTAAATTTCCGATAGGCGCACCGGAATTATCTCTGCCGGATATTTTTGGCCAGCCCGACGGACTTCCAATGAAGCTATGATGCTTTCGGCCTCTGCCACCGGCTCTCCCTTACGCACCGTAAACGAGCATTCAAAAGCAACATCGTCTATCCCAGCTATCCAGAGATGGGAAGTGTAGTATGTTCCTTCTTCCTCGAACATCTCCTTACTGTACGCACAATCCAGACGCCCTATTTTCACAAGTGTGGCCGAAGTATTCTCTTTGAGTTCCTGCTTAACAGATTCCCTGCCGTATGCAGTATCTCCCTTATAAGCCGATATACGGAAATTACCGGTCCACTCGTTAGGATTATAAAACAGGAAAGAGCCTTCCCCGTCTTCAAATTCGTTCCAGTCTGCCGGATAAACCATAGAGAACCATGCTCCCGGAGAAATGTATTTCTTACCTTGTTTCATACTTCATTGACTAAATGGGTTCTTTCTTGCAAAAGTAACATTACCGCTGTTGATATGCAAACAAACCCAACAAAAAACAGCCGATTCTCACGAACCGGCTGTTCCAATCATCATCTATGAATGAAGACTGTTTAGGTCTCCAATATTTTAATATATCTTATAAATCCATATTTCGAGTGCAAAGATAATCAATGAAATAATATGTGCATCAAGATTTTAAGATATTTAAATTAACATTCTATAAACTAATAAGGTTATGACCTACTTAATGTAACCGTAATACTCATTATCTGTCGCACAATCCCACCAAACCGGACACGACCAAATCGGGTCTGTCATGGCTTGCTTGTTGGATGCCTTTAGCTGAGTCAGGTTATAGTTACTCTCATGAGTACTCTGACTGAAACGACGGAACCAATAAGTAGGCTCATTCTTAGAAGTGCCTACAATCTTACTGACAGCCGTGAAATCCTGCGGACGGTCGTAATCCACATAGTCATAATCCAAACGGCGCATATCATTCCAATTTTCGGTATTGATACCCAATGCGATAATCTTCTGACGCATAATCTCGAACAAGGTCAGATTAGCAGCATTTTGACATACGGAAGAACTTGTCATATAAATACTGATTTCACCTTCATCCATCGGCTTCTGATCCGGATTCTTTGTTCCTTCGGCTTCCCATGATTTCAATTTAGCCTGCATACGATCAAAGTTTGCCTTTATGCCTTTTTGATAGGCATCCAATGCACCATCGGTATCTCCTTTGCGGAAAAGGACTTCCGCCTTGATAAAGCACATTTCCGAATAAGTAAGAATATCGGAATCTGAATTAGGACGTGCATAGAATGTACCTGTACCGCCCACATAGTCTGATTTCGCATCGGTATAGTAATACATATCCGTAGTGTTCCGCCCGCTATTGGCCATACCGTTAGAACGTAAATTTACATAAATAGTATCACCTGCACGCTTATAATCCTTATTATTGCAATATGCAGCCCCCTTTTGATAAAGCACGGTCACATTGTTGCCATCGACCGTTGTCTGGTGTATAGCCTGGGCATCAGCAATAAACTTAGTCTTTGTTTCATTATCCGCTTTGGATAAATCATAAGTTATCATAAATCCACCTTTTTCCTTATTATAACCAGTCTCTCCGCCCGTTACGAACAAAGCCGCTACTGGACCGCCTTCTGCGCGTGTAGTGGAATGTATCACATCCACTCCGGCATCACGAATCCATTCATTAGCCATTATTTTACCATCAGCATTCAGTTTCACATTTGTCATCATAGCAGGGACAAGCTTTGACAAACGGGGGTCTTCCGCACCCGAACCACCTATAAATTTATTAGTTAACAGATTAACATACCAGCGCGTCAGACGTTGTGTCGAGCCATATCCGGTACAATCCCAAATAACGGAAGCCTGATAAGGGTCGCTCACCGTAAAATTAACCTCATCCCCTTCCACATTATAATGTTTCATAATGGTGTTGTCATCATTCGACTGAGGCGCAGAGTTCAATGCCGTCAAAATAGCTTCCGGATCATACAAATCCGCTTTCTTGGATAATTTCAGCAAATAACGGGCTTTCAGACCATAACATAATTTCAGCCACTTAGAAACTTCTCCGTCATTCCATAAATCGCCTGCACTCAATGCGGGAGCCGTGGCGTTCTGCTGCTTGCCAAAATTCTCGATAGCTTTGTCCAAATAACCCATACAGAGTTCATACATAGTTTTACCGTCATCATAAGCCGGATTGGTTTTACCGGTAAACGCTTCCTGAACAGGCAGCTCGCCATGCAAGTCGAGCATCATCATAAATCCCATCGCCTTAATGCAATAAGCTGCACCTTCATAATGATAAGCTCCTTCCGCTTCCGCCTTCTCTATCAAAGGATCGATATTCACACCTGCACCCAGATAAAAATTCTGATAAATAGTGGTACATGAACTTTGGGCAGGATTCCATGATGACAAGAGGCTGTTGGCAGCCGTGCCGCCAGTCTGTGTCATGATACCGGCAATCGTATTGGTACGCATACTGGCTGTACCCCATGCGTAAGCATAATAGTTCTGTATCCACGGCAGGCGAAGCTGCGGTGATACGGTTTCGGAAACCGGATTATCCGGATCTGTATTCACATCCAGGTAGTCCTCGCAAGAAGACATACCGAACACAAGCGCCAAGCCAAGTGCAATATGTATTAGTTTCTTCATACTCTTATCTTTTTAAATCTGTTATTAGAATGTAAGATTAATGCCAAACGACATGCCGGCTGTGGCCGGAACACCGCAATAGTCGATACCAGCAGAACCGGAGCCACCTGTACCGGAACCTGAAACGCATGTTTCGGGATCCATACCCTTGTAGTTTGTCCAAACAAACAGATTAGTTCCTGTAATTGTAGCAGTCAGCCCCTTGATTATGTTTTGTTTCTTCAACAAATCCTTGAAATCGTAGGACAAGGAAATAGAACGCAAACGCAGCCAATTGGTGTCAGTTATAAAGTTATAGGCGTTCTTGGCATAATTCTTATAATACTCCTGAATCATATACTTGCCGGAACGGGTAGAGTTACCAACCTGATAAGTTTCATTGGCATTATAGGTAATTGTTTTGGTTTCATAAGACGGCTTTGCAGCAGTGCCTGTATTGACAACACCCGTAAATGATACGGATTCTCTGTTTATTGTCTTTGTGCTCAATCCTTTCGTCACGAGATAGTATTCAGTCCCATTATAGATGTCACCTCCCAGACGGATATCGAACAAGAAAGAAAGATTGAAATTCTTATAGCTGAAACTATTATTAAAACCACCTATCAGCTTCGGTTCACGGTTACCCACAATATTGGTTTCAACTTGCGTATCCTTATACAAGCCTGTAGACGGGTCGATAACATTGTACATCTTGCCGTCGGGCCCTTGAGCCGTTTCATACTTATTACCCGTCAATCCCAAAAAATAACCACCATTGGGTATTGAACCGGCTTTGGCTGCACCAACCTGCGCATCCGTTACATAGAAAATATCCACACCGTCGATAAAGTCTCCCAATCGTCCACGATTACCGGAAAGATTCAATGTCGTTTCCCATTGGAAGTCTTTCGTTACAATAGGTTTACCTGTAATCGAAAGCTCCATACCCTTATTTTCTACCGAACCGCCATTCAGCGTAAGGAAAATGTATCCCGTAGACTGTGCCAAACGCGGTGCACAAATCTGGTCTTTCGTCTTGCTTTGATAGTAAGTATAGTCAAAGCCCAAACGTCCGTTGAAGAAACGCATTTCCAAACCCAATTCATAAGAATCCTGTATTTCAGGTTTCAAACCGACACTACCGCCTGTCCAACTGTTGCCCATACCATATTTGCCACCGTTCAGCGTAGCTACCGGCCACATATAGTATCCCAAAGAATAGGCATCGGCATCTTTACCTACCCGTGCCCATGAACCGCGGATCTTACCGAATGAAAGTACGTTGTTTTTCGGCAGCAGTTCGGTAAACACAAACGAACCGCTTACGGAAGGATAAAAATAAGAACGGTTATTCACCGGCAATGTAGAAGACCAGTCGTTACGTCCGGTCACTGTCAGATAAACAAGATTCTTGTACGAAGCACGGAATTCACCGTAAAGACCTACCATGCGTTTGCGTACCGTACTCTCTTTGAAATACTGGTTGGCTTTAATAATATTGTTGAAACTGTAAAGCCCTTCCGTTACAAAATTATACCCCCAACGGGTGTTATTCGTTGTCTTCGTAGCTTCTGTAGTAGTACCTACCAGAAGATTCAAATCAAAATCACCGAAAGTCTTATGGAAGTTAGACATCACATTCGTAGTAATGTATTGGTAATTCACATCACCTTTGGACATATAACCGTTCTGATATATCTGCTTGACCGCACCACCCGGACGCCGAAGCGTATTGGAACTGGTAGTGTACTTATCAATACCCGCACGTGCGGAAACATCCCACCAGTCTGTCAGTTTGAGGCTTGCGTTGACGGCACCCGTAAAACGGGATGTTTCGTCCGTCAAAGTATTTTTATTCAGAATCCAATACGGATTTTCAACATCATCCTCCAAATCCTGCAAACCCTCCAATATGCGGTATTTACTACCATCATCATTCAGATAGCGACTCATCTGATCGTCGACAGGCCATCCGTAAACAGCGGTCATTGCACCGTTACCGCCCTGTCCGTACAAACCTGCACTGGTCAGTGTCTTATCAGTACTTGCCTGCGAATAAGAAACGTTGGCTCCTACTGTCAGGATGCCGTATTTCTGTTCACCATTAAAGCGGAAAGTCGTCTTGTCATAACCAGTTGTAGGAATAATGCCGGACTGATGATAATTGGAACCGGATAAATAGAAAGAACCGTTCTTACTACCGCCGGACACACTTACACTATTATCCCAAACACTACTTCCTTGAAAGAAATCATCTATATTATCATAAGCCATACCATCAATCCGATCTCCCCAGGAATCCATCGTCTTATCAATAAAAGCACCGGAAGTGTTATATTCTCCACGGCCATACAGTTTTTGAACTTCCGGTAATTTATTAGCCCATGAATAGGTATATTTACTGCTTACATTCACCCTTACAGCACCCTCTTCACCTTTCTTGGTCGTAATGATAATAACGCCATTAGCAGCACGAGAGCCATACAGCGCAGCAGCCGCAGCACCTTTCAACACGGACATGCTCTCAATGTCTTCAGGGTTAATATCCATTACGCGGTTACTGAAAGTAGTTGCAGTTTTCGTCATGCCATCCGTACCGGAATTACCGGTATTTACTGTAGAGTTATCATAGATAATACCGTCTACAACAAACAAGGGCTGGTTATCACGAGATTCGCTGGCAGAGTTACCGCCACGAATTACAATATTGGAACCGGCACCCGCAGCACCACCTGCCTGCGTAATATTCACACCGGGGATTTTACCAGCCAAAGAGTTTACCACATTCGTTTGCTTGTTCTTCATCAACTCTTTGGAATTAATATCCGAAACAGAATAACCTAACGCCTTTTTCTCTTTCTTAATGCCCATAGCCGTTACAACAACTTCACTCAATGATTGGGTATCATCTTTCAGGGTAACCGTATAGTCGCTTGCCGCTCCTACCTTCACTTCTTCCGTAGCATATCCAACAAATGAGACTACCAATGTGCTACCCACTGGAGCTTCTACCGAGAATTTTCCATCGATGTCAGTAACAGAACCTGTACTAGAACCTTTCACCAATACACTGGCTCCAATAATCGGTTCGCCTGCAACATCCACTACTTTACCTGTGATTGTTTTGGCTTGCTGAGTACTTTGGGAACTTAGCGCATTATCAGCAGCAACAACCGAATATGGCACAGACATCCCAAGCAATGCAAGCAACACTAATGATAAGCAATAATTTCTTTTCATAAGCTCTTTTATTTGGATTTATTTGCAAATTTATAAATTAATTCAGCAAATCAAAGAGAGGTGTATTTAAAATATATTAAATAAATATTAATATATTTGCTTTTGTAATTTTAAAATATTGGCAAATATAAAACAATAAACATTATTATTTCTTATCGGATAAGTAGCGTATATAATAAACGGCTACACGTTTATTATCATTCTGTTAATTCTTTTATCACATTTTTGGAAAATAGAAAATTGCTGAAAAAGCGGCGGTATTATTAACAATCAAAAACAAACATTTATATCCACAAAATACATAAAATAAAAAAAATATTAAAACAGAAGTGCAAGCAATTAGAAAACGTGAGTGATTGGAAACAAAGTTCCCAAAGTACTATTTAATCTTATAAACTATTCAACCTTTACTATTTTCCTATAGGTTGTATCCGCCTTCTTACATCCTTGGATATTTCCAAAAACATATAATTCAATCTGCCGGAATGAATGCCCTTTTCATTCTCTTTATATTTCCGACTTGCATACTCTTTAGACTTATCAAAGGTTATACGGGACATCTGATTCTGCGTTTTTCCCACCATAGTAGAATCCAGCCGTTCATCAGGAAAGAAATCGTCCAAATCCACATCCCCAATCATGGTGGTCTCAAGAAATTTCATATCTTTATGATTTGCATCAGTATAATAACCAACAAACATATGTCCGGGTGTACGTACCAATATCGGCTCAATATTTATGGCACGCAGCAAAGAAGCAAACAGAACACTCCCATCCACACAATTAATTTGCGATGACTCCAAGGCATCATCGAATGTACGAACACGTTGAGAGAAAACCACATTGCTGGACAGGCTTGTATTAGAAACCGAACTATACCGGAAATTACGTTTCTGTAAAACATTCCACAAGGCATAAACCTGATTATCGACAGCCTCAGGACTACCCTGATAACCGAGGAAACGATTCACAATACGAGTATTCAATGCTTCCCGCAGCAAATGGTCTATCATAGGATTTTCTTCATTGACATAAGCAGCAAAGAATATTCCGGTATCATGAAATCTCGTACCTCCCGTAACATACCCCAATAAACACTCATTGATACTGCGCACCGAAAAAGTACGTACCCGCTGCCCCAACTCTTTCCTGTTCATCTCTACCGTAACGGCAACGCTAATCGGCTCCGCCTGATTATTATTCTTCAAGGCTTCATAGTTCCAGATAATATCGGGATAGATTGTATACTCGGTACGTGGCCTTGCCAATACAAACTCCGAAACGGAACGGGAAAAGAAAGGGGTTTCCGCAACTTCTATCCTCACCCGGCTATAAGCCTTTGCCGACCGGACTTTCACAGCGATACAAGATTTTGGGTTTCCCACAAACATCGAATCAGCCGGCACAATCACCTGGGCATCTGTCGTTGCAACAGACAAAATGCTGGAAGGAAAAATATTCCCGCCCAATTCATCCGTTATCTCAAAACCGGAACGGAAAGGAGCGACGTTCAACCAAATCGAGCCAATGATTACAACAGCCAATACAGTCACTATTAACGGCATACGCCACTTAGATTGCCCCCATCTCTTTATATCCATTAATTCTTTCATATAGTAACCCTTCTTAAAACACTACAAAGATAATACTTAATTAGTTGCAAGAGAGATTTTGTAATCGCAATGTAATACTTGTTTCATTCCATCGTAACAAAAACGCCGCAATTTTGTCGAAGAAAAGAAATAAAGTTTAACTTTGTAATAAAGAGACTCTGTGCGTCTCTCATTACATTAATTCAGAAATACAATGAACGAATATCGGATTTTAGTAGTAGACGACGAAGAAGATTTATGCGAAATCTTAAAGTTCAACCTTGAGAATGAAGGCTACGAAGTAGATACCGCAAACTCTGCCGAAGATGCTTTGAAAATGGACATCAGTACTTACGACCTGCTATTATTGGACGTGATGATGGGGGAAATTTCCGGATTCAAAATGGCAAGTATGCTAAAGAAAGAAAAGAAAACGGCCCAAATTCCTATCATCTTTATCACAGCCAAAGACACCGAAAATGATACGGTAACCGGATTTAATATAGGAGCAGACGACTATATCTCCAAGCCTTTCTCCTTACGCGAAGTAGCAGCACGCGTTAAAGCCGTATTACGCCGTACCCGGCAAACTGAAACGGAGCGCGCACCTGAACAAATTGCCTATAAATCATTAGTGCTTGATATCATCAAAAAGAAAGTAAGCATAGACGGAGAGGAAGCTCCCCTCACCAAAAAAGAATTCGAAATACTGCTCTTGCTACTGCAAAACAAAGGACGCGTATTTTCCCGCGAAGACATATTGAGCCGCATCTGGAGTGACGAAGTATATGTGTTGGACCGCACTATAGACGTAAACATCACCCGCCTGCGCAAAAAGATAGGAATATATGGCAAATGTATTGTAACTCGCTTAGGATATGGTTATTGCTTCGAAGCCGAATAATGACAGACACTTCCTGTCATTCAGCCGGAAGTTATTTCTTTCGGTAATCTCATTATTTCTTGTCTTTGCAGCCTGTTTTATTGCTTATCAATATCAACGAGAGAAAGAGTATAAAGTAGAACTGCTCGACACGCAACTCCAAGACTATAACGAACGCTTGCAACAGGAGTTGCGAAGTATTCCGGACAGTCTATGGACATCTACTTTAAACCGGTATATAGCCAAAGGCTCATACAGAGACCTTCGTGTCACTATCGTAAATTTACAAGGCCGCGTCCTTTATGACAGTTACAATGAAACTTCCCAAGAAGCATTCAGCAATCACATTGATCGTCAGGAAGTCCAAAAAGCATTAAAGAACGGCAAAGGATATGATTTAAGGCGCACCTCCGAAACAACAGGCATACCCTACTTCTATTCGGCAACTCTCTATCCCCAGTATATCATTCGCTCGGCATTACCCTATGATGTAAACCTGGTAAATAGTCTGGCTGCCGATCCGCATTACCTCTGGTTTACAGCTATTGTTACTTTATTGCTGATATTCGTTTTCTATAAGTTTACATCCAAACTGGGTACGGCAATCAACCATCTGCGGGAATTTGCCAAACGCGCCGATAAAAACGAACCGGTGGAAACCGATATACAATCTGCTTTCCCGCATAATGAACTTGGCGAAATATCCCAGCACATTATACAGATATATAAACGTTTGCGGGAAACCAAAGAAGCGTTATATATCGAACGTGAGAAACTGATTACACACCTGCAGACTTCTCGCGAAGGATTAGGTGTATTTACTAAAGACAAAAAAGAAATCTTAGTCAATAACCTCTTTACACAATACGGCAATTTAATCTCCGATTCCAACTTGCAAACTACCGAGGAGATATTTTCCATTTACGAATTTCAAAAAATCACCGATTTTATCAGTAAGGCACAAAGAAGGCCTTCGGATAAAGAAGAGAAGCGTCTCTCCATCAACATCAATAAAAACGGGCGCATATTCATTGTAGAATGTATCATCTTCCAGGATCTGAGTTTTGAAATATCCATTAATGACATCACACAGGAAGAAGAACAAGTACGTTTGAAACGCCAACTGACACAGAATATTGCACATGAACTGAAAACCCCTGTAAGCAGTATTCAAGGGTATCTGGAAACAATTGTCAGCAATGAAAGCATCCCCCGCGAAAAGATGCAGACTTTCCTTGAACGGTGTTATGCCCAAAGCAACCGGCTGAGCCGTCTATTACGGGATATCTCCGTACTGACACGTATGGATGAAGCAGCCAATATGATTGATATGGAGAAAGTAGACATCAGCATGCTTGTCACCAATATAGTCAACGAAGTATCATTGGAACTGGAAGAAAAGCATATTACGGTAGTCAACGGTTTACATCCCAAAATACAATTAAAGGGTAACTATTCATTACTCTACTCCATATTCCGTAACCTCATGGATAACGCCATGGCTTATGCAGGAACCAATATCTACATCAACATCAACTGTTTCCGTGAGGATGAGAACTTCTATTATTTCAGTTTTGCAGATACCGGAGTAGGCGTTTCACCAGAACATCTGAATCGTTTGTTCGAACGCTTTTATCGTGTAGACAAAGGACGTTCGCGAAAATTGGGCGGTACAGGCTTAGGGCTTGCCATCGTAAAAAATGCCGTCATCATTCATGGCGGAACAATCTCCGCCAAGAATAATCAAGGTGGCGGACTGGAATTCGTTTTTACGTTGGCAAAGGAGAAATAATTTCTTTTATTCATTTTGGTTTGTTACTTTTTTCATTATCTTTGCGATGCATTGGTTTGCCGACTTTTTTCAAAGGAGGCGATTAAAAGGGAATCAGGTGCAAGTCCTGAACAGTCCCGCTGCTGTAAGTTTCACATAATGTTGCAGACAATGAATTCTCTCTCCATGCCACTGGAAACATTTTCCGGGAAGGCAGCCTGCAACAGAAACAAGTCAGAAGACCTGCCATGCATTATCTTATCATTGCTTTCGAGGAAAAAGCGTTGAGTCTAATGAACGGGATAAATTCTATCCAATCATTTCATTCATCAAAACTCTTTCAAAGAAAGTAAAAGAGAATAAACTCTGCCAAGTTTATTTAAATGATGTCCGGCCGAAGTGATTCGCCCGGACATTTGTTTTACAGAAAGTCATCAAAAACATTGTTCATCATCTATAAAATCATTATATTCGGCACATAAAACACAAAAACGGATTTATCCGTTGACCTATTGTCTAACTTATAAAAAATAATCTATGGAATTACCATTTGCCGAATCATGGAAAATCAAAATGGTGGAACCTATTCGTAAAAGTACCCGCCAGGAGCGTGAACAGTGGTTGAAAGAAGCCCATTACAATGTTTTTCAACTAAAATCAGAACAAGTTTATATCGATCTTATCACCGATTCGGGAACAGGAGCCATGAGCGATCGGCAATGGGCCGGTATCATGCTCGGAGACGAAAGCTACGCTGGGGCTTCTTCTTTCTTCAAATTGAAAGAAGTCATTACCCGCCTGACCGGTTTTGAATATGTCATTCCTACACATCAGGGACGTGCTGCCGAAAATGTACTATTCTCTTATCTGGTTCATGAAGGAGATATTATCCCGGGAAATTCTCATTTCGACACAACCAAAGGTCATATCGAAAGCCGAAAAGCAATAGCATTGGACTGTACGATAGATGAAGCACGGCAAACGCAACTGGAAATTCCCTTTAAGGGCAACGTAGATCCTGCAAAGCTGGAAAAAGTATTACAAGAACATCACAGCCGCATACCATTTATCATTGTTACCATTACCAATAACACAGCCGGCGGGCAACCTGTTTCCATGCAAAATTTACGGGAAGTCCGGAATATTGCCGATAAATACAATAAACCTGTCATATTCGACTCCGCCCGTTTTGCCGAAAATGCCTATTTCATAAAGACACGTGAAGAAGGTTACCAAGATAAGAGCATAAAGGAAATAACCAAAGAGATGTTTGCCCTTGCAGACGGTATGACAATGAGCGCCAAAAAAGACGGCATCGTAAATATGGGAGGATTTATTGCAACCCGCCGACAAGACTGGTATGAAGGAGCAAAAGGATTCTGCGTACAATTCGAGGGTTACCTTACTTATGGCGGTATGAATGGCCGAGATATGAATGCACTTGCCATCGGCTTGGATGAAAACACCGAATTTAATAATCTTGAAACCCGTATTCGCCAGATAGAATATCTGGCTAAAAAATTAGATGAATACGGAATACCGTACCAACGTCCCGCCGGAGGACATGCAATTTTTGTAGATGCTCCCAAAGTTTTAACACATGTTCCTAAAGAAGAGTTTCCTGCACAGACTTTAACCGTCGAGCTATATCTGGAAGCCGGAATACGCGGATGTGAAATCGGTTATTTACTTGCCGACCGTGATCCCGTTACCCGTGAAAACCGCTTCAACGGACTGGATTTACTCCGGCTGGCTATTCCACGCCGCGTGTATACCGATAACCACATGAATGTAATAGCCGCTGCGCTCAAAAATGTATATGACAGACGCGAAACAATTACAAGAGGAGTACGTATTACTTGGGAAGCTCCGCTAATGCGTCACTTTACAGTACAATTGGAAAGGCTGTAACTACAAACTCAATGTCAGGACAAAGTCTGAAAACAAATAGTAGTAAATCTGAAAAATCTGTTTCTCCGCCGTACGGTATTCGGCGGCGGAGAACACACCTTGTTCGTCAGGCGTAAAAGGCATTACATGCAAATGTTCCCGAAAATCGACATCGGAAGCGTTCATACATTTAAACATGGTTTCTTTTGCAGACCAGTGAAGCAACAACGACCAGGTTTCCGTACCTTTGAATAAGGATTTTTTTTCATCTTCACGCATGAACTTATGCGCCACTTTCCGTACCCGCTCGCTATAACACTCAATATCAATCCCGACTCTTTTCCCCGGCTCACTTAACAGAACCGCTACATAACCTTTGGTATGTGAAATACTGATGGAAAAAGAGCCGTCTGCCAAATAGGGCCCGCCATTGGAATAATAGTGTATTTCTTTCTCTTCGCCAAGCATTGTATATAGTAATACACGCACAGCCAGCCACTCCAACTTACGAGAAACGGCTGTAAATTTTCCAATGCCCTCTTCATATTTTTCTTTATGAGGAAGTAAAGCAAGCAATTCTTCCAAACTTTCACTTGCTTTCCAGATACCCCACTTGTATGAACTCTCTGTATATTGTTTAAAAACGGGCATTACTTCTCTGTTTCAGAACCCTCCCGTACTGGCTCATTTATTGTAAATTTCACCTTTAAGATACGGCGATTATCCATTTCAAGAACCTCAAATTCATAATAACCATAAGTTACTTTCTCGTGAAGCGCCGGAAATTCCCCTTTCAACTCAAGTAAAAGCCCTGCTAAAGTATCGGCATCACCTGCCACTTCATCAAAAGTTTCTTCATCTATCTTGGTTATCTTATAGAAATCCGTCAGTTGTGTTTTAGCCTCAAACACCCATGTGTGGTCATTGAGTACGGCATAAGTACGTTCTTCATCATCGTATTCGTCACGAATCTCCCCAACAATCTCTTCAATAATATCTTCCATCGTAACAATACCCGATGTCCCTCCGAATTCATCCACCACAATAGCGATATGAATCTTGTTTGCCTGAAAATCACGCAGCAAATCATCAATCATCTTGGTTTCCGGAACAAAGTAAGCCGGACGAATCAATGACTGCCAACGAAAATTATCTCCTTTATTCAAATGAGGGAGCAAATCCTTGATATAAAGCACCCCTTTTATATTGTCACGTGTTTCCGCATAAACAGGAATACGCGAATAAGCGTTCTCCACGATACACTTTAACACATCCTTAAAAGAAGTGCGAATTTCCAAGTCAACCACATCCAGACGCGATGTCATGACTTCCTTAGCCGTTTCACCTCCAAAACGAATGATACCCTCCAATATATTGTTTTCTTCCGAAAGCTCGGCTTTATCTGTCAATTCCAACGCATGAGAAAGCTCATCTACTGATATATTATGATTTTTACGCACAAAATGCTTGTTAAGAAACGAAGTGGAGCGTACCAATATCGACGACAACGGATAGAATATGGAACGGCATGCCATGATACCGGGAGCTGCAAAACGGCAAAATGCCAATGTTTTCTGCGCTGAATAAATCTTCGGCATAATCTCACCGAAAAGCAGCAACAGAAAAGTCAATACAACCGTTAGGATTAAAAATTCCGCAATAACCGAATGGAATTGGAATACATTCATAAAAAAGAAATTACAGAGCATGATAATGGTCACATTCACGAAATTGTTCGTAATCAGTATCGTGGCCAGCAGTCGTTCTGTATCATCCAACAAATTTCTGATTTTCTCATCAGAAGGATGTTTCCCCTCTTCAATAGAATTCAAATCAGACGGCGAGAGTGAAAAAAATGCAATTTCGGAAGCCGAAGCAAAACCGGAAGCAAGCAAAAGCACACCAGCCAATACAATAGCTATAATAGCCGAAACAGAAGGAGTATGTACAGTTATACTGTTAAAAATATCTGCCAATTGGCATAAATAAGCGTCTGGGTCCAAAGATTTTGGTTTTAGTTAAACAATTAGAACGGTAAATCGTCCGTTGGATTATTTTGTGCAGGAGCAGCCTGCGAGTGTGTTGACTGTACAGGAGCAGCCGTTTGTCCGGATATACCTGCCTGCGGTGTAGTTCCGGGCGCTGCGCTTCTTGCAGACAGCATTTCCATGTTATCTACAAAAATCTCCGTTACATAGCGTTTTGCACCGGTCTGATCATCATACGAACGGGTCCGTATTTTACCCTCCACATAAAGTTTGTCTCCTTTATGCACATATTTCTCAGCCGTTTCTGCCAGTCCGCGCCAAAGGACAAGATTATGCCACTCCGTACGTTCAGGAACTTGCGTTCCGTTTGCCAATGTATAGGCACGGTCTGAAGTAGCCAAGGGGAAAGTAGCAACAGCCACACCGGTATCGAGATACCTCACCTCGGGGTCTCTGCCTACATTTCCTAATAATATCACTTTATTTACTGACATACGCTTTCAATTTTAAAATTTGTTGCCAAAATTAGCGAGAATAACAACATCATGCAAGAATACAGCCAACTTTTATAAATACTTCTCCAAAAAAGCATGTACCAAGCGAGATACCGGATACTGCTCCAAATCTTCCATTCTGATACACTGGTATTCCGAAAAAGAACGGGAGTTCTCCGGCAAAACCACTTCATAAAAGTTAGCGTATATCACCCGATGGGACAGCACATGTTTCACATTTCGAAACACCAAACGTACTTCCGGTACCTCTCCTTCCGCTATAAGTGAGCGAAAAGATGCGGATGATAAAAATTCCTCTTCCGATAGATTTCTATCCGTTTCAACCAATAGCAATTCAAACAGGTTTTTCCAAATATCATCAGCCGTTCGTTTATGTATAAAGGTACACGCGCCCATGCGTACATATATATAATTAAAATAACGGTTGGACGTCTTGGTTCTATGTTGCTTCACGGGAAGTTGCATAACCTGTCCTTTCGATAAGGCGGAACAGCTATCCGCCAAAGGACAAAACATACAGTTAGGAGACTGTGGCGTACACTGAATAGCCCCAAAATCCATTATAGCCTGATTATAAGTAGCCGGGCAGGATTTATCGAGCATTTCATCAGCTAAAGCAGCAAAAAGTTTCTTTCCTTCCGTAGAGTCAATAGGCACATCAATGCCGCAATAACGGGAAAGCACACGATACACATTTCCGTCCACTACTGCATAGGGCATATTATAGGCTATGGAACAAATGGCGGCAGCCGTATAATCCCCTACCCCCTTCAAAGCCCGCACTTCCTGATAGCTTTCCGGAAACTTACCGTTCATACTCTTAGCAGCAGCATGCAGATTACGGGCACGAGAATAATACCCCAATCCCTGCCAATACTTCAAGACCTCGTCTTCCGAAGCCGAAGCCAAAGTTCTCACATCAGGAAAACGGCGGATAAAACGAAGAAAATACTCATATCCTTGTACCACTCTCGTCTGCTGCAAAATAATCTCAGAAATCCATATCCGGTAGGGATCAGTAGTGCCTCTCCAAGGCAAATCACGTTTATTATCCGCGTACCAATCCAATAAAGCTTCAGTCAATCTATTCATATATAGTTTCATACCCCAAAAGGACACACATCCTTTTTCAAAAGAACAAAAATACAGTTTTTCAGTCTAACAAAACCTAATGCTTTGACTTTTTTCAAAAAATGTCCAAAATATATTTTTTAGAGCCGCTAAAAAGCTATATATTTGCAGTCCAAAAAATTAGAAAACTATAGTAATAATATTTTTTTTAAGAAAAAAATGACTAAAGCTGATATTGTAAACGAAATTACAAAGAACACCGGAATCGACAAAGTAACAGTGCTTGCAACCGTTGAAGCGTTCATGGACGCAGTGAAGGCATCTTTATCTAAAGATGAAAATGTTTATCTCCGCGGGTTTGGTAGTTTTGTAGTAAAGAAAAGAGCTCAAAAAACAGCTCGTAACATCTCAAAGAACACTACTATCATTATTCCGGAACACAACATTCCGGCTTTTAAACCTGCCAAGACATTCACCATTGCTGTGAAAAAATAATAAACAATTAGTATTAACCCATAAAATTTTGAAGCTATGCCAAGCGGAAAGAAGAAAAAAAGACATAAAATGTCTACGCACAAGCGTAAAAAAAGACTAAGAAAGAACAGACATAAAAGCAAAAAGTAATTTTTAGTCTGAAGGACAAAATAAAGAACAAACTTGTGAAGCTAATTGTCTCGCGGGTTTGTTCTTTGTTTAAGTATCAAACCGGTTCGTCAATGTAAAAAAGATTGATGTACCGGTAAATCTGAACAGAAAACATCTGTATAATAAAAATGTAAAAGCAAATTATTGTGACAAGCGAACTCGTTGTAGACGTACAGCCCAAAGAAGTTTCCATTGCTTTACTCGAAGACAAAAGCCTGGTGGAACTCCAAAGCGAAGGAAGAAACATTTCCTTCTCTGTGGGCAACATGTATTTGGGACGTGTCAAGAAATTGATGCCGGGCCTGAATGCCTGCTTCGTGGATGTAGGTTACGAGAAAGATGCTTTTCTTCATTATCTGGACTTAGGTCCTCAATTTAACTCATTAGAAAAATACGTAAAGCAAACTTTAAGCGACAAAAAAAAGCTTAATCCAATTACCAAAGCAACCATACTTCCCGACCTTGAAAAGGACGGAACAGTATCCAACACACTCAAGGTAGGACAAGAAGTAGTGGTGCAAATCGTAAAGGAGCCTATCTCAACCAAAGGGCCGAGACTGACTTCCGAACTCTCCTTTGCCGGAAGGTATCTTGTATTGATTCCCTTTAATGATAAGGTTTCCGTATCACAAAAAATTAAATCAAGTGAAGAGCGCGCCCGCCTCAAACAACTGCTGATGAGCATCAAACCCAAGAATTTCGGTGTCATCGTCCGCACTGTTGCCGAAGGTAAACGCGTGGCCGAGCTTGACGGAGAGCTTAAAGTTCTATTAAAACATTGGGAAGAAGCTATTGTCAAAGTACAAAAAGCCACCAAATTTCCGACACTGATTTACGAAGAAACCAGCCGCGCCGTAGGTTTGTTGCGCGACTTGTTCAATCCTTCTTTCGAAAACATCTATGTGAACAACGAAGCTGTATTCAACGAAATCAAGGATTACGTAACACTCATCGCCCCTGAACGGGCAGGAATTGTAAAACTGTACAAAGGACAACTTCCTATTTACGACAATTTCGGTATCACCAAACAGATAAAATCGTCATTCGGCAAAACCGTTTCATACAAAAGCGGGGCTTACCTGATTATTGAGCACACCGAAGCGCTTCACGTAGTAGACGTGAACAGCGGTAACCGCATCAAGAATGCCAACGGGCAGGAAGCCAACGCACTGGAAGTGAATCTGGGAGCTGCCGATGAACTGGCGCGCCAATTGCGGCTAAGAGATATGGGTGGTATCATCGTGGTGGATTTCATCGACATGAATGAAGCCGAAAACAGACAAAAGCTTTACGAACGTATGTGTGCCAATATGCAGAAAGACAGAGCACGACACAACATCCTGCCACTCAGCAAATTCGGATTGATGCAGATTACGCGTCAACGAGTACGTCCGGCAATGGATGTGAATACTACGGAAACCTGTCCAACCTGCTTTGGTAAAGGCACTATTAAATCGTCCATCCTCTTTACGGACACTTTAGAGAGTAAAATTGACTACCTTGTCAACAAACTGAAGATAAAGAAATTCTCGTTACACATCCACCCGTATATCGCTGCCTACATCAATCAGGGAGTTCTCTCACTGAAACGGAAATGGCAAATGAAATACGGATTCGGAATCAAGATTATTCCAAGTCAGAAATTAGCATTTCTGGAATATGTTTTCTACGATCCGCAGGGAGAAGAGATTGACATGAAGGAAGAAATCGAAATCAAATAAAAGAAACGGCGAAGTCAGATAAGATACTTCGCCGTTTTTTTTGTTTATCACAGTGCCAGACGGTAGATTTCCTTACTGTCCTGTTTAGTCAGTTTCACATAATTGCCCACAAACTCTCCCTTATTGCGATGCAGGTTATCCGCCAAGCGGTCTATATCGGGATTCTCAATACCCAGTTCCTTAAAGTTAACCGGCAGCCCTATAAAACGGAAAAAGTGTTTCAAACGGGATACACCCGCCAATGCCATCTCTTCCAAATCCTCCGATTCGGGAACACCGAAAACACGGTTGGCAAACCGGGCTATCTTTTTCGGATTATGTCCGGCCACAAAAGTCATCCATGCCGGAACTATTACAGACAATCCGGCGCCATGCGTAACGTTGTAAATCGCACTGACTTCATGTTCCAGAAAATGCGAAGCCCAATCTTCCTCGCAACCCACACCACAAGTCCCGTTATGAGCAATCGTTCCGCACCACATAATATTGGCGCGCGCACCGTAATCTCCCGGATTTTGTTTTATGCGATAAGCTTCTTTAATGATAGCCGTCAGCGTACCTTCACAAAGACAGTCGCTAATCTCCACATCCTGCGTATTAGTAAAATAACGTTCCATGATATGCACCATCATATCGGCAATGCCGCAAGCCGTCTGAAAAGGCGGCAATGTATAAGTCAATTCCGGATTCATAATGGAAAAGACAGGGCGCAACAATTCCGGCACACGCAAGCTTAGCTTTTGCAGGGTATCCACTTTCGTTATCACCGAGTTGCCCGAGCCCTCGCTACCCGCAGCAGGAATTGTCAGCACAACAGCAACTTTCAATGCTTCCGTCACTTTTGCCTTACCTATAAAGAAATCCCAAAAATCGCCCTCATAAGGTACACCGGCAGCAATAGCCTTTGCTGTATCAATTACAGAACCGCCTCCTACCGGGAGCAGTAAATCAGCCTGTTCACGACGGCAAATTTCAATCCCCTCATACACCTTCGTATCCACCGGATTAGGTTGCACACCACCCATCTCGCAATAACGAATACCGGCTTTCTGCAAAGATTGCTTCACTCTGTCCAACAACCCGCTGCGCAGCACGGAACCGCCACCATACACAATCATTACTTTCCGTGCCCCATACTTACCGGCTAAGGCACCGACTTGCATTTCCGTGTCCTTGCCGAATACAAATTCGGTAGGACTATAAAAGACAAAATTATTCATATACCTATAACATAAAAACAGATTAACGCAAATATACGCAGAGTTTCAAGATAAAGAATGCCCCCTGCGTAAATTTGCGTTAATCCACACCTGATAAATTATCCTATATACCGACTGTATCTTTCAAAGAAACGCTTGAATGCTCCCCACTTCATCAACCCTTGTTCAAATACCAGAACCCCCAGCAACGCGCAGGAAATGCCCAACATCACATCAATCAGATAATGATGTCCGGAATAGACAGCCGTCCACCAGATACCCGCCATGATAACAGAGAACAAAGCTATCAGCCATTTCTTGCAACGTCCCATAATAGCGTATGCTACAGCCACCACCATATAAGCCGCATGCAATGAAGGAACAGCGGCAAACACATTGGCGTTCCGTCCATAAATGGAATGAAAGACAGAGCACCCCAACAGTTCGTCAAAGCGCCCCAGTCCCGCTACATTACCCGGAGTATTGAGAACCGGCTCAAAGCCATAATTCATGGCATACCAGGGCGGTGCTGCCGGATGAATATAATATCCGGCAAACCCGATAAGATTTACCAGCAGAAAGACCATGGCAAAGCGAAGATATACCTTGCGTTCGCCTTTCAGATAAAGCCACAGACCGAATGCAATGGGAACAGGAACCCAGCAAAGGTAGAATATACCGGCAAAGAAATCGCCTACCGTACAGTGATTCTGTGCAAAATACTCGCAGGGAATCAATCTTGTCCCATCAATCGAGATACCGAACAAGGACTTCTCCGCCTCATACAATCCCTGCACATCAATAGGATTCACCTCATAGTTGGGATACACCCGCATCCAGTCGTAAGAAATGCCAAAGATGATAAAAGGAAGTAGCGCTACCGCCAATTTACGGGTTGTTTTTCCTGCAAAAAAGAGTATCAGAAACAGTCCCGTCATTAAAAGATGCTCTGTACGCAACCCTATACACACGGCTGTCAGCAACAAGAACAGTGCTGTAAGGACAACAACAGGCAACGCTTCTTTGACAGAAGGAAAAATATCTTTTCTCATTATTGTTTCTTTAATAATTTATAGCAATGCGCAATGCGCGCGAATGCTGTCAGATTAGCAAGAACGGCTATCACGGCCATAGGAACAATCAGTATCAGCATAGGGTCGAACGCCTCGCAATCTCCGAAAATACCACAGAATAAAGCACCAAGGCTGGTCAGCACCACACGCTCGGGACGCTGCATGAAGCCTACTTTACATTCCAGTCCCAATCCTTCGGCACGTGCACGCACATAACTCACCATAAGCGAACCGACCAATGCGACAAAAGTAATCATCGATCCCCACAGATACCCTTGCAAAATCAGATAATAGAAAATACCGAACAGCGTCACCATCTCGCTATAACGGTCGAGCACCGAGTCATACAATGCTCCGAACGTAGAAGACATATTACCTACACGCGCCACGCGCCCGTCCATCATATCAAACAAACCGGCAAAGAGAACAATACCTCCTCCCCAGCCCACATAAGCAAGCTCACCCGGTTTATACATGCCCGCATACACAAATACGCATGCAGCCACGATGTTCATCACCAATCCGGTAGTAGTAATAAAATTAGGCGTAATGCCTACCTTGATCATTCCATGCACAACCGGATTTATAATCTTATAAATCAACTGTTGCAGCCAATCTCTATAATTCATATCAGTTCTATTTAGTCTCTAAAATATTGTCGTATAAATTTCCCGAAATTATGATTACGATATACGAATACCCGTTGCAGATGATAGTTCCAGAAGAACGCCACCAGGATGGCTACGATAATCTTGGACAGGATAAACACATCGTTTATATAATGTCCCAGCAATCCGTCCACCCAGTGCATACCCGTCAGCCACTCGGTCAGGGCAAACGTGCCCCATGTATTCAATAAAATACTACCTCCCCAGACAAAAAGATACTTCAGTGCAACATGCGTCTTTTTGCAGTCGTCCGCATGAAATACCCACCCGTAATTGATAACGCAATTCACCACGCCGCCAACTACAGAGCCCAGAAAAGTAGCATACAAATAAAAAAGTCCGGATAGTTTAACCAGCAGAATGGTCACCAAGAAATCTATGAGACTTGCCACGTATGACGAAAGCTGAGCCTTGATAAAGACCCAAACAGCATGACGCCAGCCTGCAAATCCCGGTTTTCCTTTCAGCTTATCAGCCATCTTACTCCGATTAAGACTACAAAGCTATAAATTCCCGCCAAGATATCGTCCATCATCACGCCAATTCCGCCCGGAAAACTTTCCATGCGACGGATGCCTAACGGTTTGAATATGTCAAACAGACGAAAGAGAGCAAAAGCCCCCAACGCATACCATACATTTCCAGACGGTGCTGCCAGCAATGCAATCCACACTCCTACCATTTCGTCCACCACCACCCGTGACGGATCCTCTCCCCAGAAAGGTTCAAGACGATTGGTCGCCCATACTCCCATTACCGTAAAAAAGAGAATAAGAGCCACCGTCAGCCATATCAGGCATATTTCCGAAACAATGAAAGATATTCCGAACCAGATAAGCACGGCCAGTAAAGCGCCTGCCGTACCCGGAGCGAAAGGAGAAAAGCCCGAACCGAAGCCCGTACCGATGATAACCGGGAAAAAAGAGGGTTTCTTCATTGATAAAAAGTGATAGAATAATAAAAGTGACAAGATAATGCGGTGATAAAGTCATAAAAGTGGTAAGGCAGTAAAGTGATGACATTTCAAGCAGAAACTTGCCAATCACTCTATCGCCTTATCACTTTTATTACCTTACCGTTTTCTTATTTTAGTCCAAATAGCTCGGTGCAGTTTCGCCTACCATATTACGCAGGGTTTCCTTCACCATTCTCCATTGTTGGAACAAGTCATGTACCGGTTCGTGTTCAAAGTCGTGCATCGGGCTCTTGCAGAAGAATGACAGCCAAGTCTGGATACCGCACATACCGGCACGCAGAGCGAGGTCACTGAAGATAACTAGGTCGAGTGCGATAGGAGCTGCCAGGATAGAGTCGCGGCACAGGAAGTTAACCTTGATTTCCATCGGATAACCCATCCAGCCGAAGATATCGATATTATCCCATGCCTCCTTGTTGTCCTTACGGGGCGGGTAATAGTTGATACGTACTTTGTGATATACATCACCGTACAAATCGGGGAATTTTTCGGGTTCGAAGATATTGTCGATAACGGACAGCTTGCTGACTTCTTTGGTCTTGAAGTTTTCCGGTTGGTCAAGCACTTCACCGTCACGATTACCCAAGATATTGGTAGAGAACCATCCGCTTACACCCAGCATACGGGTCTTGAACATCGGAGCAAGTACAGTCTTCATCAAAGTCTGACCGCTCTTGAAGTCTTTACCGGCAATAGGCACATTCATCTTCTTGGAGAATTCCCACATAGCCGGAGTATCTACGCACAGGTTAGGAGCACCCATGATGAACGGAGCACCTTCTGCGATTGCAGCGTAAGCGTAGCACATGCTCGGAGAAATAACTTCCGTATTGTTTTCCTTCATTGCCTTTTCCAAAGCAGCGAGCGACTTGTGCTCTTCTGCCAGAGGAACATAAATTTCAGTACTTGCAGCCCACAACACGGCGATACGGTCGCAATTGTTGTTTGCCTTGAAAGTGCGGATATCCTCACGCAACTGCTCTACCATGTCCCAACGTGTAGCTGCATTCTTGATGTGCGTACCGTTCAGACGTTTTGCAAAATTGTGGTCAAAAGCGGCAGGCATAGGTTTGATGGCCTTCAACTCATCTTTTACGAGGTTCAAGTCCTTTTCCTTCAAAACCTCTGCATACATTGCAGCTTCATACGCATCATCAGCGAAAATGTCCCAACCGCCGAAGACGATGTCGTTCAAATCAACCAAAGGCACTATATCCTTAATCAGATGTTCTTTGCCGTCCTGCATACGCATAGTAGCCATTTGTGCGATTGAGCCTATAGCTTTTGCCAACCCCTTACGGGCTGCTAATGTACCTGTAATCATAGTGGTTGCAACCGCACCACCTACTCCGACTACCAGTACGCCTAAACGACCGGTTGCCGGCTTAATGTTTTCTTTCATTGCCATTGAATTATTTTAGTTTAAAAAATTGCTCAAATTTAGGGTATTTTACCCAATATAGATTAGTCTTTTTATCCGATTTAATGCTCTGTTAGTAAGATTTAAGTTAAAATGTCATGTGCAGACTGATTCTAAGCCCGGATTTATCTATATTCGGTAAATCGCGGTAAGTCAAACGCCATACATAATCCACCCGGAGCACTTTCAAAATGTTCTCAATGCCTACCCCTACCTCCACGTACGGAGTGTGTCCCATAGTAGTGCTTCCTACCGGAAAGGCAAACAACCCTTCACTGAATTCCGGATTGTTCTTGTCGCTCAGATTTCCATAAATTCCCCGACAGGACAACACTTCGCGCCATTTCAATTTTTTCAACAACGGAATACGGTTGAAGAGAAAACCGTTCAAAAAATAAGTCACATCCCACGAGGCATATTCATCGTTCATAAATTCCATTGCATTCATCAGCGAGTAAGACTCCGGCTGAATGGTATAGGACAAGTTGGCATTGGGAATGATAAGCAGCGGAAAAGGAACTTTATTCCACACCTTACCGGCTTTCAGTATGACGTCCGTATAGCCGAAAGCCGAGAACCAGAAACGTTTCTGAAATCCTGCCTCCGTATAATGATAGGTATAGTCTCCACCCAGCACTCCTTTGGTGGCCATGGTATGCGTCAGCGTAAATACCGGAGCATCCAAAGATACCGGAAAACGATTCCACTGTGTCTGAAAGAACTTCTCATTAGGAGCATAACGCAGTTTAAGTTCCAGTTCACTGGTCGAAATACTTTTTACAAACGACTTATCTTCATCCTGCCTGATGAAAGGAATGAGATGCGAAGATTCATCTTTCCGCAGACGTGTGGTTACTTGAAAGGAGAAGCCCGAATGAAACTCGTTCGTATACGTCAGTTCCGCTTTCCGCTGATAGCCGATACGGTCGTCCTTCTGGCGTTTCAACGCCAAAAAAACGTTATCCTGACTGGTATAGAGATAATGTTGCCCATACTGGTTGACATCGGACAAATAACGGAATTTGAGCGAATGAATCGGAAACTCATTGGCATATTCCTTTTTCCTATGGAAAGAATATTCCAGTTCCGCCAACCCCTTCACACGTTCGTCGCGGAAACCGTACGCCACATATCCCCTGCCGAACAAATGCGGATTAAGCCATGCCGTTGTCATCCCACCGGCACGCACACGCACTCCTTCCAGCGCATTACCGCTGATGGTGGTGTTCATCATACCGATATAGAACAAAGGAGCTTTCTCCTTAGGTGCGGGAATATATCCGGTAAACAGCACCTTCAGCACCTTCTCCGTCCAATAATAAACCGGATAACTACGCAGTTGCGCCATCATCTTGTCTACGGAAGTCTCTTTCTTACTCACTTCCGCAAGGCGGTTGGCATCCCAGTAAGCATCTGAATGAGCGGAAGAGTCCATACCCTCAATCACCTTCTCGGGTTTTCGGAACGCCTGCAAGGCATCGGCGGTGGGTTCGTAAGCATAATTCTGGTAATAAACATCCCGTTTGGCATAGATGCCGTCGCTGTTGTCCACCAATTTGAATTCCGTCGTGATACTTTCATTCATAAGTTGCCTTGTACCGTCTTCCGCACGGTCGAAGTCCTGTTCTATCTTCATGTAATCCACAAAGTTCAGATTGATTTTCTGAGGAAAGTTCATCACTACGCGACGCACGAAATACGTACTGTCCAGCATGACGTACAGATGCCCCGTAAAGCCGAACGACTCGGAGTTGAAAGGTACGAAAGTCAAGTCCACGCAAGGCTTTCCGGCAACGGTCAGCGTATCCATCAGATAGTATTTGTAGAACGAAGGGCCTAAAGAAGATAACGGACTGACAAACTTATTGGTAAACAGCGTTATGTTGTTCTGATAAATATCCACGTCCGTCATAGTAACGCTGATGGCCTGCTCCATCCCCTGCTGTGACAGCATTTCGTCCACTCCCGCCTGCCGCCGCGCCTTCACCCATTGCTTTTCGCTGTGCGGCGACTTACGGTAATAATCCGTAGCCAGCAACTCGCGGTTGGACACCGCCAGTACCGGTTTTCCCGTCACGGCGGAAGTATCCACATAATCGGTCAGGAACTTGAACTTGCGGTACAGCCACTTCTGCTGCTTCACACTGTCAAAGTTGTTAATGGCAAACGTCATTTTCTCATAACGCTCGCGCTGCCAGAAGTCGCGCTCATCCGGAGAATAATCATCCCGGTGCTCTATCATCTTCCGCACAAACTCCACAGCCGGATTGTTTTTCTTCTTGTAGCGCTCGCGTTTCGGTTTCACCACCACTTCATTCAGGGCATAAGTGGTGGGGGCAAGCGCCACTTTTATACGCTCCCCGCGTGCCGGATGAATCAGCCGGATGTATTCATTATAGCCCACGGCCGAGATTACCAGCCGTGCTTCCGGGCGATAGGTCTTGAAGGAAAATACCCCCTTGTCATCAGTCATCCCCCCCTCTGTGGTTCCTTTCAGATAGACCGAGGTATATGGCAACGGCTCCCGTGTCAGCGAATCCGTGACAACACCTTGCACTATATATTGCGCCCTCACAGGAAGTGCAATTATCTGCAACAGCAGAAATACCCTAATAAACAACCTCATACCTTACCCATCTATCATTCAGTGCGCAAAGGTACGGAAGAAAACTTTTTCTAAAAGTCCGGTTTTGCGGAATAAATGTTCTAAAAAACCACTTTTATTCAAAACACTTCCCGTTAAAACCCGTTGTATAGCGAATACGACTTACAAAAGACGTACAAACCGACCTAAATACTTAATTATGGAATGGATTTTCAACCAACTCAGAGAACGTCCCGAATTAGCCATTTTCCTCACCATTTTTCTGGGGTTCTGGCTGGGTAAGCTGCGTATCGGCAAGTTTACTTTAGGAACCGTCACCAGCGTGTTATTGGTAGGCGTAGTGGTAGGACAACTGAATATTGCCGTACCCGGCCCGGTCAAGTCAGTGTTTTTCTTGCTGTTTCTGTTTGCCGTAGGCTACAAGGTAGGCCCGCAGTTCTTTCGCGGACTGAAAAAAGACGGATTGCCCCAAGTGGCTTTTGCGGTGCTGATGTGCGTATCTGTTTTGGGAGTAACCTGGCTGCTTGCCCTGCTCATGGGATATAACATGGGAGAAGCCGCCGGATTGCTTGCCGGCTCACAAACCATATCGGCCGTCATCGGCGTGGCCGAAGATACAATGGCAAACATGGGACTGGACGAAGCGCAACGGCAGAGCTACGTCAACATCATCCCCGTATCCTATGCCGTAACCTACATTTTCGGTACCGCCGGCTCGGCTTGGGTGCTATCGTCCATCGGACCGAAAATGCTGGGCGGACTGGATAAGGTGAAAGCCGCCTGCAAGGATTTGGAAGTCCGTATGGGCAACTCTCAGGCAGACGAACCCGGCTTCATTCATGCCGCACGCCCCGTCACTTTCCGCGCCTATCGCATCGAAAACGAATGGTTCAAAAACGGGAAAAGGGTCATAGACCTTGAAGTGTACTTCCAGCAACAGGACAAGCGTCTGTTTGTGGAACGGATACGCAAGGCAGGCATTATCCGCGAGGTCAGCCCCAACGTGCAACTGGAAATAGGGGATGAAGTCGTACTAAGCGGACGCCGGGAATACGTTATCGGCGAAGAGGATTGGATAGGACCTGAAATACAAGACCAGCAGCTATTGGACTTCCCCGCAGAAAAACTGCCCGTCATGATTACCAAAAAGACCTTTGCCGGAAAGACCGTTTCGGCCATCCGCAACGAGAAGTTCATGCACGGTGTCAGTATCCGCAGCATCAGGCGTGCGGGCATCGACATCCCCGTCATGGCGCAGACCACCGTAGATGCCGGCGACGTGGTAGAGGTAGTGGGAACCAGGCAGGAAGTGGAAACAGCCGCCAGACGTTTGGGCTATATAGACCGTCCTACCAATCAGACTGATATGATTTTCGTAGGGCTCGGCATCCTTGTAGGCGGGTTGTTCGGTGCACTATCCGTCCACATCGGCGGCGTACCAATCAGCCTGAGCACCAGTGGCGGAGCGCTGATAGCGGGATTGCTCTTCGGCTGGCTGCGCAGCAAGCATCCCACTTTCGGACGCATTCCCGAACCGTCGCAATGGGTACTGAACAATGTAGGGCTGAACATGTTTATCGCCGTAGTAGGCATATCGGCAGGTCCCGGTTTTGTACAGGGATTTCACGATGTGGGTATCAGCCTGTTCCTTGTAGGCGCAGCAGCCACCACTTTCCCACTGATTATCGGGTTGTTGCTTGCCAGGTATCTGTTCAAGTTTCATCCGGCCATCGCATTGGGATGTTGTGCGGGCGCAAGGACCACTACGGCAGCCCTCGGAGCCATACAGGATGCCGTAGAGAGTGAAACGCCTGCGCTGGGTTATACCGTGACGTATGCCGTAGGCAACACCCTGCTGATTATATGGGGAGTGGTTATCGTCCTGCTGGTTTAATGCCCTGAAGGCTTAAAGCAGATTACCTAATAAGTAAAAACTGTTTTCAAGCTTACTAAAATCTTTCCGTCCGACAGCTGTCGGACGAAAATTCAACAATTGTCGGACGATAATTCAACAGCTGTCGGACGAATTGAAAACAATTATCGGACGAATAGATTTTAGCATACCTGGAATTAGTTTATGCTGACTGTCACTTTTATTATAACGCTTTTTAAAAACTAAACTTCAGATTATATGGATACAAAACTTTTAGAAAAGAAGATGGAGAATATCAGTCCCTTTGAACTGAAAAACCGTCTTATCGACATGGCAGATGAAAGCCTGAAAAAGACCGCCCGTACCATGTTGAACGCCGGGCGCGGTAATCCCAACTGGATTGCAACCACTCCACGCGAAGCCTTTTTCCTTCTGGGAAAATTCGGATTGGAAGAATGCCGTCACGTCATGTTTCTCCCCGAAGGCATCGCCGGCATCCCCCAAAAACAAGGTATTGCCGCCCGCTTTGAGCAATTCCTCAAAAGCAATACCTACCAGCCCGGAGCCAAACTGCTGGAACAAACCTACCACTACATGCTGATGCAGCATGCCGTAGACCCCGACAGCCTCGTACACGAATGGGCGGAAAGCGTCATAGGCAACCAATATCCTGTGCCCGACCGCATCCTGCAATTCACCGAAATGCTGGTATGCGACTACCTGAATCAGGAAATGTGCGACAACCGTCCGCCTCGCGGAGCTTTCGACCTGTTTGCCACCGAAGGCGGAACGGCTGCCATGTGTTACATCTTCGATTCGCTGCAAGAGAATTTCCTGCTGGACAAAGGCGACGGCATCGCCCTCATGGTTCCCGCCTTTACACCTTATATAGAAATTCCCCAACTGGACCGTTACCGGTTCAAGGTGACCGAGTTGCATGCCAACCGCATGAGCAAAGACGGGCTGCATCTGTGGCAATACAGTGACGAGGATATAGACCGGCTGAAAAATCCGGCCATAAAGGCTTTGTTTGTCACCAACCCGAGCAACCCGCCCAGCTATACGCTCAGCCCCGAAACAATGGCGCGCATCGTAAACATCGTAAAGGAAGACAATCCCAACCTGATGATTATTACGGACGATGTGTACGGTACTTTCAGCCCGCATTTCCGCTCGTTCATGGCAGAAATTCCGTACAATACGCTTTGCGTATACTCTTTCTCCAAGTATTTCGGCGCTACCGGCTGGCGCAATGCCGTCATAGCGCTGCACGAATACAATGTATTCGACAGACAAATATCCCGATTGCCGAAAGAGAAGCGCGAAGCCCTCAACCGCCGCTATGCCACGCTGACCCTGCATCCCCAAAAATTGAAGTTCATAGACCGCATGGTAGCGGACAGCCGTCAGATAGCCTTGAACCATACGGCAGGACTTTCATTGCCTCAACAGATGCAGATGAGCTTATTCGCCGCCTTTGCCCTGCTGGACAAAGAGAACAGCTACAAGCAGAAAATGCAGGAAATTATCCGGCGCCGCTTGCAGGCTCTTTGGGACAATACCGGGTTTACGTTAGTGGAAGACCCTTTACGGGTAGGCTATTATACGGAAATCGACATGCTGGTATGGGCCGAAAAGTTCTATGGAGATAAATTTGTGGAATACCTCAAAAAAACGTACAGTCCGCTGAACGTAGTATTCCGCCTTGCTCAGGAAACATCTTTAGTGCTTCTGAACGGTGGCGGCTTCGACGGGCCCGAATGGAGCGTACGTGCTTCCCTTGCCAATCTGAACGAGAGCGATTATGTTACAATCGGCCAGGGAATCAAGCGGATATTGGATGAGTACGCGGAAGAATGGAGGAAAATCAGAAGTTGAGAATTGGGAATTCTCAATTAAACAAGATTCGGAAGCGGGTCAATCCGTCATTGTATGTGCGCAGGGAGAATGCACAACCGTGACGGCTCAGCACTTCCCTGATAAACACCAGGCCAATCCCCTGCCCGTTCGGCTTGGTGGAGAAGAAGGGACTGAAGAGTTTAGCTTCGGTCTCTTTGCTGATTCCGGGACCATTGTCTACGATTTCTATAAGAGCGGGGGCAGTGGTCCTTACCGTTATTTCGCCCTGCTTGCCTGCCGCTTCTCCGGCGCTCTCTATACTTTCGGCAGCATTCTTAATGATATTTACCAAAACCTGCTCGAACAGCGAAGCATCCAGACGCACCTGCCCTACTTCGGGGTCGCATTCCAAGCGGAGAATAATGTTACGGTCATTGCACATTCCCTCCATAAAACGCTTGCACATGGATACCAATTCGTTCAGTTGAACCTGCGCTACCGTAGGTTCGGGAATCTTCACCACATCGGCAAAGCGGGTAATGAAACGGCTCATAGAGAAACAGCGCTCCGTACACACGCGCATCACCTCGCAAATGTCTTCCATATTTTCTTCCGTAGAAAGCGCCTGCTCCACCGTATCCAAGGTAGAGGTAATGCCAGCAGTGGTATTGTTCACCTCGTGGGCAATCATACGGATAACCTTTTCGTATGCACGCTTTTCCGCTTTCATCACTTCATCCGTCATGCGCTCTATCAGGAAGAAAGGATGCTTGAACCCTCTGTCTATAAACGAAGAATGGGTACATTTGTAGATATTCGCATCGTTCAACCGCACCACGGAAGTCGTTTCTTTAGGAATGGATGCCAGCTCTTCCGCCAAAGGCGAATCAATTTTATCCAGTTTCCTGTTCTGCGCCTCTTCCAGACGAACGCCCAGCATCTTTACAGCCATCGGATTGAGTTGTGACACCTCACCGTCCAACGTCATAATGACAACCCCCATAGGCGATGCCTGAATCAGCAAATCAAGAAAATGATTCTGCTCGCGCATACGCAAACGCTCATTCTTGAGTTGTTCCATCATACGGTTGAAAACGTTCACGATACGGTCGGCCTCATACTGTCCCACCCAGCTGAGCCGGCTGCTGAAATCCTGCTCGCGCAACAACTCCATACCGCTTCCTATCGTACTCATCGGCTTGACAATCTTACGATAGAACACCGCCAGATAAAGCAGTATGAATACAATAATACCCTCCACAACATATAGATGCGTGGTCTGCATTTTGCCTGCCAGATATATCAACGCTCCACCCAGCCCAAGCAAAAACAATACAAGAATAAAAAAATAAAATTTAATACGCACGTGAGGTAGGGATTAGGGGTTAGTGATTAACGATTAACGATTAGCGATTAGGGGTTAGGGGTTAATGATTAGCGGGTAGTGATTAACGATTAGGGGCTGGTAAGCGACGACTAACGGTCAAGATTTAAATGACTAAACACTTATCGCTAATCACTAATCGCTATTTTATATTTTTCCAGCCGTCTGTATAGAGCAGCCCTGCTGATGCCCAGTGCCAATGCAACCTGACTGAGATTGCCTTTATGCTGTTCTAAGGCTTGCAGGATAGTTTGCCGTTCTATCTCATCCAGCGTCATGCCGGCAAAGGAAGTGCCATCTGCGGCTTTTGCAGGTTCGTCGTGACGTTGGTACTGCGATTCAAAATCAGAAGCATCCAGGGTTTGTTTTCCACTGACAAGAATGGTACGCTCCACCAGGTTTTTCAATTCGCGGATATTACCCGAATAAGGCAGACGGGAAAGGAAGTTCAGCGCATCCGCTGAAAATTCGGTACGCGGCAAGCCGTTTACGGCAGCCTGACGGTCGGCAAAGTGACGTGCCAACAGGGGAATATCCTCACGGCGTTCGCGCAAGGCGGGCAGTTTTACGGTTATCAGATTGATACGGTAGAAAAGGTCTTCGCGGAATGTGCGTTCGGCAACCATTTTGCGCAAATCGGCATTGGTGGCGGAGACAATACGCACATCCACTTTACGCGGGCGGCTGTCGCCCAGCACCTCAAACGTCTGGTCCTGAAGCACACGCAATAGTTTAACCTGGCAGGACAAATCCAAGTCGCCTATTTCGTCCAGAAAGATAGTTCCTTTGTTTGCCAGTTCAAAACGCCCTATACGGTCGGCACTTGCATCGGTAAAAGCGCCCTTCTTATGACCGAACATCTCGCTCTCGAACAGACTCTGCGAGATACCGCCGAGATTGACTTTCACAAAAGGCTGTCTGGTGCGCTGACTGTTGATATGGATAGCTTCGGCTATCAGTTCCTTACCTGTACCACTCTCGCCGGTAATGAGTACGGAAGCGTTGGTACGGGCTATGCGGGCTACGGTATTCAGCACCTCCATCAGTCCTTGCGATTTTCCGATGATGTGACTGCGGTTCAAACCCTCCGCCTGCTCTTCCGGCACTTCTTTCGGAGCGGCGCTCAGTTCCAAGGCGGTTTCGATACGCTGCAAAAGGGCGGCATTGTTCCACGGTTTGGTAATAAAATCAAAAGCCCCCGCCTGCATCCCCTGCACGGCAAGTTGGATGCTTCCCCATGCCGTCATCAGTATAACGGGAACATCGGGACGGAAGACCTTTACCTGCTTCAACAGCGTAAGCCCCTCCTCTCCGGTAGTGGAAAGTGTAAAGTTCATATCCATCAATATCAGTGCGGGAGATTCTGCACGAACTATATCCATCGCCTCACGGGGTCCCGGTGCTGTTTTTACCTCATAACCGGCACGCTTCAGCATAAAACTAAGTGAAGAACGTACGGCACTATCATCATCGACTATCAGTATCATAGTATTTTGTAGTTTGTTACTTGCAAAAGTAAGTTTTTTCGCCACAGGTCATACAGATTTGCACCATTTTTTTGTTATTTCCTTTATAATCGTACAAATCGGCATAATTTCCACCGGCATCAGCCTTTGATTATATCTTCAAAGTCGGCTTCCAACTCCATGTTCCGTTCAAAATCCCAAAGGGTCAGGCTACGGAGTTGATAGAAGTAATACCAATAATAATAAAGTTCGGAGATGTGCTTTTGCCGGGCTTCGTCTTTGGAATTCTGCGCATCGTTGAGGTCAAGGGTACTTATTTTACCAATCATAAAAGTCTCTACACTGGTCTTGTAACGTTTTTCGGCTATCTGGTCCGCCTCTTCGGCTATTTCCAACTGCTGGGCTTGGTTGTTGAAGTTTGCCACCAGCAGGAAAATGTCCTGATTGAAGTCCATTTGTTCCTGTCGGATTTTGGAAAGTACCACTTCGCGGTTGCTCTTGGCTACCCTCACCTTGCCGCGACGTTTGCCCCAATCGAGGATAGGTATTTTTACACCGACCTTGACAATCTGATTGTCCAGCAAATCCTGATAGGCAGATGAGAACTCATAGTTTTGTCCGGTATAGCCAACGCTGGCAAACAGGTCTATACTCCTTAAATTTCCACGTGCCGTAGCCACTTCATAATCGGCTTCTAACTGGCGGCGACGTATATTCTGGGCAAACGAGTTGCGTTCCAAAGCTTTGTTCAGAACACGGTCGTAGTCCATTTTAATGCCAGGAACGGAAGCAGGTATAACAGGATTCAGCCCCTCGCTCTCCGACACGCCGAGAAACGAACGTAGCTGAAACATCTTGGCGTTCAAAGTGCTTTCGGCTTCAGTCACATCGGCTTTGCCTTGCAGGGAGTTCAGCTTGAGTTGCAGCAAGTCGTTTTCCGAAATCTGTCCCATTTTCCGTTTGGCAATGGCCACTTCGTAAAGGCGGTCTGAATTAGCTTTGTTTTGCTGCGCTGTGGCAAGCGCTTCCTTAGCCAGCAACAGTTCGAAAAAATAAGTAATAGTCTTCATCGTTACCTGCTCCGTTGCCGAAATAAAGGCAGCTTTTGCCTCTGCATACCGGACAGGTTCGATACGGCGGTTCCACTTCAAACTGTTCACGCCGAATATAGGTTGCGTCAATTCAAGGCTTACGGGTACGGACATAAACTGTTTGTCGCCGCCGGAACCCAACTGCTTGATGTAATCGAGAGAAGAAGCCAGCGACAGCTTACCGCCTGTGAACCAAATGTTCTGGTCAATGGAAAGTGCACCGGACAACCCCAATGTATTGTTACGGACAAAGCTATAGGAACCGTCCGAATTCTGATAGGTGCTGTACGACTTATTATAATTGGGCAATGTTCCCGTAAAATTTATTTCGGGCAACAGGTCTGCACGGAAAGTACGGTATTCCCAATAGGCTGTCTTCAATTCGTTGAGCGCCACGGCAGCATCTACAGATTGGGTACGCGCCAGTGCAATGGCTTCCGCTAAAGTGATTTCACGTTCGTGCGTCAAAGTATCATTCTGTGCCGAGGCAAACAGTGATATCCCAAAACAAGCGGCAAGTAAAATATTCTTTTTCATGTTCGGTCTTTAAAATTGTCGTTGACAGAAAAGCAAAGAGTGTGCCAAGCAGGCAGGAAAGTATTACGCAAGGGGGAGTGTCCGAAATCGGACACTCCCCCTGTTCGTTTGCGGACGGTTAATAATGACTCAGTCCGAGTCAAACACTAAAGCACCCCTTTTGAGCTTGGCAATTCATAGTGATAAATATCGCGTTTCACCGCCATCTTCAAGGCTCTTGCCAGTGCTTTGAAGATTCCCTCTATCTTATGATGCTCATTCTGCCCTTTCGCCTTGATGTTAAGGTTCATCCTGGCTGCATCGCTTAATGACTTAAAGAAGTGCAGGAACATTTCCGTAGGCATCTCTCCTATTTTCTCGCGTTTGAACGCGGCATCCCATACCAGCCAGGGACGTCCGCCAAAATCCAGACATACCTGACACAGACAATCGTCCATAGGCAGTGCATACCCGTAACGTTCGATGCCGCGCTTGCTGCCCAATGCCCGATACAGGCACTCGCCCAAAGCGAGGGCGGTATCCTCTATCGTATGATGCTCGTCTACTTCCAAATCACCTTTTACGTGAATGGTCAAATCCATGCCGCCATGCTTGCCTATCTGTTCCAGCATATGATCGAAGAAACCAAGTCCGGTATGAATATCACAATGACCGTTACCGTCTAAATTTACAGCCACGTAAATATCCGTCTCTTTCGTAGTACGGCGCACTTCCGCTTTCCGTTCACCGGCAAAAAGGAATTCAGCAACCCTATCCCAATCCTTTGTTGCCAAAGCACAGACGTCCTCCAAGCCCTCACACGCAGCTTCACCACCGGCCGATTTCGGTTTCAGCATATTCGTATCTTCCTGTAAGAGGATAGCACGGCATCCCAGGTTCTTAGCTAACTCCACATCCGTAGCACGGTCGCCTATCACAAAACTATTTGCCAAATCGTATTCAGGATTGTCGAGATACTTCGTCAGCATACCGGTACGCGGCTTGCGGGTTGGCGCATTGTCTTCGGGCATGCTACGGTCTATGCAAATATCATCGAACGCAATTCCCTCACCTTCCAACGTCTTCATCATCAGGTTATGCGCCGGCCAAAAAGTTTCTTCCGGAAAAGATGCCGTACCCAACCCGTCCTGATTGGTAACCATAACGAACTCAAAATCCAGCCTGCTACGGACAAAACCAAGATTACGCATTACTTTCGGATAAAACTCCAGTTTCTCCAACGAATCCAATTGATAATCTACAGGCGGCTCTATAACCAATGTCCCGTCACGATCTATGAAAAGTACTTTCTTCATACCCTATTACTTTATACTTTATATTTCTCCAACGCCTCAACCAGCCTCTCATTCTCGTTTCTTGTACCTACCGTTACCCGCAGACAGTTTCCGCAAAGCGATACGGAGTTACGGTTACGCACAATGATGCCTTCAGCCACCAGATAATTATAAATCTTCACCGCATCCGTCACACGGACCAGAAAAAAGTTTGCATCCGAAGGAAATATTTTCACCGTACAAGGCAGTTTCACAAATTCGTTTTCCAGATTCTCACGTTCTTCTTTCAATGTTTTTACCCAACGCTCTATTTCATAATAACGGTACAACATCTCCATCGCTTGTTTCTGAGTCAGCTGGTTCACATTATAAGGATACTTTATCTTGCTGAAAATCGAAATGATTTCCTGCGAAGCAAAAGCCATGCCCAAACGTATGGCAGCACAGCCCCATGCTTTGGAGAAAGTTTGCAGTACAATCAGATTAGGATATTTGTCCAGTTCATCCAAAAAAGAAGGCGCCTCTGAAAAATCGTTATAAGCCTCATCCAATATCACCAGCCCGTCGAATTCGCGGATGATTTTCTCAATCTCACTCCGAAGCAAATCGTTTCCTGTGGGATTATTGGGAGAACAAAGAAAAATCAGCTTCGTATGTTCATCCGCAGCCGCCAGCAACTTATCTGCCGAAAATTGAAAATCCTCGTCTAACAGTACCTTGCGGTACTCCACATCATTTATTTCGGCACATACCTGATACATGCCGTATGTAGGGTCTATAGCTACTACATTGTCTATACGCGGTTCGCAAAAAGCGCGAAATACAAGGTCTATTGCCTCATCACTGCCATTTCCCAGAAATATGCGTTCGGGGGAGATTTTCTTTACCTTCGACAGTTCTTTCTTTAGCTCCCGTTGCATCGGGTCCGGATAGCGGTTGTGCGGCATATTGTACGGATTTTCATTTGCATCGAGAAAAACGGATGCGGCAGCGCCATTATATTCATCGCGTGCCGAAGAGTAAGGTTTCAAACGCCGGATATTCGGTCGGGTAAGTTCTTCTAAGGTTCTCATGGACAGAAAGAGTTAATTTACGGATTATGAATTATCAATGATGAAGTATGATTTTTAATTTTCAACTCTCAATTTATCAAGTCTGACAGTTACCGCATTCTTATGCGCATCCAAATGCTCGTTGGCAGCCATTTCCTCTATAGCAGGGCCAATAATGCGTATCCCTTCCGGCTCAATTTCCTGGAAAGTAATCTTACGTATAAAGCTATCAAGGCTAACACCGCTATAAGCTTTGGCATAGCCATTGGTGGGCAGCGTATGGTTAGTGCCCGAAGCATAATCTCCTGCACTTTCCGGAGTCAGAGAGCCCAAAAATACCGAACCGGCATTAACCACCCGCTCCGCAACGGACATATAATCCGCTGTTTCGATAATGAGATGCTCCGGTGCATAGGAATTGGTCAGTTCGATAGCTTCGTCCATATTGCGCACAACAATCAGTTTACTATTGGCAAGAGACTTTTCCGCAATCTCTTTACGGGGCAACAAAGCCAATTGACGCTCCACTTCTTCTTTCACAGCCTGCTGTAATGCCGGGGAAGTGGTAATCAGCATCGCCTGACTGTCGGCCCCATGCTCTGCCTGGCTCAGCAAATCGGCAGCTACAAAAGACGGATTGGCTGTTTCATCCGCCAGCACTTCTACTTCCGAAGGACCGGCGGGCATATCAATAGCTACATCACGCAAGCTCACCAACTGTTTGGCAGCCGTTACGTATTGATTGCCCGGGCCAAATATCTTATATACTTTCGGCACGCTTTCCGTTCCATAAGCCATTGCCGCAATAGCTTGCACACCACCAGCTTTGAAAATACGGTTTACTCCCGCCACCTTAGCTGCAAACAAAACGGCGGGGTGTACTTTTCCATCTTTGCCCGGAGGCGTGCAAAGCACTATCTCCTTACATCCTGCAATCCTGGCTGGAACTGCCAGCATCAGCACGGTGGAAAAGAGCGGTGCTGTTCCACCGGGGATATACAATCCGACTTTCTCTATGGCAACCGCCTTCTGCCAACAAGTAACTCCCGGCTGAGTCTCTACCCGTTTACTTTCGAAGCGTTGTGCCGCATGAAACGTCTCTATATTCCGTTTGGCCAGACGAATGGCTTTTTTCAATTCCTCGCCTACCGACGCTTCCGCTTCCGCCTGCTCCGCTTCCGTCACAGCCAATGCGGTCAGAGCCACTTTATCAAATTTTTCTTCGTATTCCAATACGGCACGGTCGCCTTCCGTTTTTACACGGTCTATAATAGCCCGTACCGTATCAAAAAGGTTCTCCGTATTCATCACCGGACGTTTCAGCAATTCCGCCCACTGAGATTTATCAGGATTAGTAATTAAATTCATACCATTAACATTTAAAGTATCATTTTTTCAATCGGCAAAACCAGAATACCTTCCGCTCCCAATGTCTTCAATTTACCGATAATCTCCCAGAAACATTTTTCATCCAGCACTGTATGTACGGAGCACCAGCCCTCTTGCGCCAACGGCATCACCGTAGGGCTCTTCATACCCGGAAGTACGGCTATAATTTCATCCAGTTTTTCTTTCGGCGCATTCATCAACACGTATTTCTTGTCTTCCGCTGTCTTTACCGCATTCATACGGAACAACAATTCATCCAGAATCTCCTTCTTCTCCTCACTCATATTCTTGTTGCCAATTAACAGAGCCTCGGATTTCATCACTACTTCTACTTCTTTTAGGCGGTTGCTCACCAAAGTAGAGCCGGAGCTTACAATATCAAAAATCGCATCAGCCAGGCCAATCCCCGGAGAGACCTCCACCGAACCGGTAATCACGTGTATTTCCGCTCTCACCCCCTGTTCTTTGAGGTATCGGGAAAGAATGCCTGGATACGAAGTGGCAATCTTCCTACCCTCAAACCATTGCGGGCCCGTATATTCAATATCCTTAGGCAAAGCCAATGACAGACGGCATTTGCTAAATCCCAAACGCTTTACAATCTCAGCATCTTCCGCCTTTTCCATGAACTCGTTTTCACCGACAATGCCCAAATCGGCAACTCCCGTAGCTACTGTTTGCGGAATATCATCATCGCGCAAAAACAATACTTCCAAAGGAAAGTTGGAAGACTGTACCAGTAACGTGCGTTTCGTTGCGCTTAGTTTAATATCCGATTCTTCAAGGAACGACATTGTTTCGTCAAAAAGACGGCCTTTGGCCTGTACTGCAATTCTTAACATGATATTATTTATATTTATGGTTTGCGAATAAAAAAACGAGGTTTACCAATGTTCGGTAAGCCTCGTTCATTATATGTTCTTCGTTATACACATATCCTCATACGCCCACCGGGTTATTCGTCAGGATGATAATGGTGATGATGTGCAACGATATTCTTCATACTTTTTCTATTTCTAATGCGACAAATGTAAACGATTTGTTTTAAACAAGCAAGGATTTATCACAAAAAGTTTGATTTTTCTTTCATTTTCATCAAATAAGAGGTAAGATTTCATCCGGTTCTACATCACAATGATGAAAACACATTTCCTTTTCCGCCTTTTCCTGCGGGAAAGTAAAATAGGTACATGTAGCCTCCGTACAGAGTTCGCCCATGCTGTTATACAATCTTGCTTCTATAACGGCAATATTACGTTTCTGCTCACGCAACGATGCCCGTAACACCAAGTGTGTATCATTGGTAGATATGGACTTACGAAAACGAGTCTCCATTTTAGAGGTCACTCCTCCGGTCTGCAACTTACGGAACACCACCCAACCGCAAATTTCATCCAGCAATACGGACTGAATACCCCCATGCAACGTATTCAACCACCCCTGATATTTCGGACGGGGCTTCCAGATACTTACGATCTCATCGCCGTCTTCATAGAATTCCATTCTTACACCTGCCTCATTATCGGGAGAACAGCCAAAACAATTATAACCTTCCATGTTTTTCCATGGGTTGATAATCTTCTTCATACGATATCTTTATTATATATTTCTTTCACAACTCTTCTGCCACATCATATCTTTCTGTATAGCCTTGTAAATCGTTATACGTACACATTACCTTATTAAGGCGACTTGTGCACGAGCGGCAACTAAACCAGATAGTACAACTGTTATTAACAGATATATCCTATGAAATTCCATAATACCTTTACATCTGTTTTTCATTCACAATGTTTTTCATTCACAATGCTTTTCACAAAGATAGGAAATCTTTAAAATGGAATATTAGTAAGAATACAAAAAACAGTATAAAATCGGAATAAACGGTTAAGTTTTTCCGATTTCACACTGTTACCAATATTACAAGATATACTACTCTTTACTTCTTGCATTCCATACCAACAAAGCCAACAGAACAGACAACAATGCCGCACCTATCCAAAACCAATTGATATACGTAAAATCGTAAACCTCTACACCATCAACAAGCTGTTTATTACCTTCAATCAATACACCGCTCATCACATCCTGCAAACCTGCTCCGATATAACTGGCAATACCTACCACGCCTAAAGCTGCACCCGAAGCATTGCGAGGAGCAATATCCACAGCCATTAATCCACCCAGAAAGCAAATTAGCACACCGATACCCAAGCCAAAGAGCATCATCGCTAAAGCATCCATCCAAAAATGTACACCCGGAACAAGCAGGAAAAGACATAGAGCAAACACATTCATCAAACCGAAAATCAAGGCAGGAATATTGCGACGACCGCCAAAAAACCTATCTGAGATAACGCCGGAAAACATTGTTCCTACAATGCCGAATACCGAACTTATAGAAATAATGAAACTGGCATCCAACGTAGAATAGCCCTTCTCAGCCTGCAGATAGAAAACACCCCAGCTATTTACCGCATAGCGGCTGATGTACATGAAAGCACTACTAAGTGCAAGTATCCAAATAGCCGGGTTTCTCAATACCGCTTTCTGAGCACGATTGAACTCCTCCGTCTCTAAAGCATCCATCTCCTTTTTCTTTTCAGGAGCATTGACAGCAGGAAGTCCCTTGCTCTGAGGAGTATCATGGAAAAAACGCCAGACTACCAAAGCGCCAATCAGACCGACAAGGCCAGCACCCAGAAAACCGTAACGCCATCCCAGTGCACTTACAATAGAGGCTACGATAATAAAAGTCATTGCCTCACCGATGTTGTGACTCGCACTCCAAAAGCCGTAAAAAGAACCACGTTTCTTGTCCGTGAACCAACGGGACAAGCCGACCACACAAGAAGCAGCACCCATAGACTGAAACCATCCGCTGATACCCCAAAGAACGGCAAACAGAATAAAAGAATGTACAAATCCCAAACAGAGGTTCACCAAAGCAGTCACCAGCAAACCGGTCGACATAAAACGATTGATATTGCTACGGTCGGCAAGAAAACCGTTCATAAACTTACCTACAGCATAGGTAAAGAACAGCACAGCACCGATAATACCCAATTCCGTTTCCGAAAAAACGCCCTCATCTACAATCGGTTTCTTTACAACATTCAAGCTCAGACGACAAACGTAATACATGCCATAACCAAGTGTAGCAGCAAGAAAAGTAGACCACTGAAGACGTTTCAAACGCTGTTTCTGTTCGGACAAAGATCCTTCATTACAAGGTTTCGGTTGTGAAACCCTGTAAAAGTTTATTATATTCTTCAACATACTTTTAAGTACCCCTTACATCTCAATCATGCAACTTTCTTTTCCGTAAATAGTCCAGTAAGTAAGCAGGACGATCGGTTTGAATGATACGGCATCCTAATGTATCAATTAAGTAGCCATAACCTGAATCCGGATTCTGCAAAGACATATCATCATCGTGTCCGCCAGCCATTGTATCCCATAAAGTATTATACCAAATTAGAGAACGTCCGTTCAAGGTAGTTGCAAATTTTTTAGGAAGCAAGTTTGTATCTTTTACAAATAGTAACTCAAAAGCAACTGGAGACATATCTTTAATAAAAGCCTCTATGTGTTTCTCGGCTCCAGAAGCATCAAGGTCAACAATTGGCATATAAATTACATCTTCCAAATAATCACCAAATTGTTTCTTCACTTCGGCAACCGGTCTTCTCCCTTTCATTATAATTTGTTTGGTAGTTCCGGTTTTCTTCATAAGCTCATAAATCTGATCAAAGTAAAGGTCTGCCTGATCCAAATTTATCATGATTTTTCCTTTAGCATGCAACAATGCCTCTTCCAAAGTCGGCACTTTGTGAATAGTACGGATATTACAACCATTTCTCAAATTCAACTTACGAATATCACTCAATGTGTTTTCAGAAACCAATCCTTTTCCGGTAGTAGTACGATCCAATGTGCGGTCGTGCATAAGAATCAGTTCGCCGTCTTTCGTCTTCTTAACATCCAACTCAACAATGTCTACTCCCATTTTAATAGCATTATCTATTGCTTCCAACGAATTTTCAGGAAAATTACGCCAATCTCCACGATGAGCCACTACAATTACAGAAGTCGAATCGCGACTCATCAGCTTTTCACGAATCTGCGCAACATGATCTTGTGCTGAAAGTTGCAATGCAACAAAGACAGCATACAATAATATATATATTTTTTTCATTTCTATTATTTTTAAAGGAGAGTGTGTCAAAACTAAGATTCGCTTACTATTGGTTTCTTTTTAGGTACAGATTACACAGAAAACATAGATTTTCTTTATTCTTTTTCCGTGAAATCCGTGTAATCCGTACCTAAAAGAAATCGTCAAGTGTATTTTGACACACCTCTATAGTTTATTAATTACTCAACCGTATACCCTTCATTCTGCCAGCCGTCCTTATCACTGACATTCTCTATTTCTGTCTGAGGAATCGGATATAACTGACGATAAGCAGCTATTCCCGGAAACACAGTAGTCATTTGTCCGGTACGTACGATATCAAACCAACGGTCACATTCCAAAGCCAGTTCCAGACGCCGTTCTTTATATACAGCCTGACGAAAAATTTCTTTTGTAGATAACTCTTCTAATGTCTTTCCCATGAGATTAGCATTAATACGAACCGCATTTAAAGCATCTAAAGCTTCCTGTGTAGGAATGGCAGAAAGTTCATTGGCAGCTTCCGCGTACATCAACATCACTTCGGCACAACGCATAACAGGGAAATCCGCACTCGTTTCATTATTTGTTGCGGGAGCATCGAATTTACCTGGCCGCTGACCGCTTCCCGTTGGAGCTACTAACGCTTTCCGATTATCGTCATTATTTTCAAATTCAGCTTGTTCCAAAGATATTATATTACCGTTATCATTATTTCTATATCGATTATTCTGATGAACGGATTCTCCTACACCACCTTTCAGATACTGGACTGCAAAAATTATATCTTTACTAGTCTTTAAATTATTAGGAAAAGTTTGAGGCATAGGTACCAAAGATAAATTCCGCTTAGCATTGATATCAGCAACTACAGAAGTCAATTCATTGATCACTTCTTGATAGTTTTTCATGTACAAATATACTTTTGCCAACAAAGCACGTGCTGCATAAGATGTAGCACGCCCTCGCTCTGATTCATCCCACACTTCCGGCAAACCTTTGGCTACAATCAGGTCTTTGATAATCAAGTCATAAACCTCACTAACAGGAGAACGCTTGTTGTTACGTGCTTCAGCTACAGTCTGCGTTTTTGTAATAATAGGAACCTCTCCCCATAAACGCACTAGATTAAAGTAACACAATGCACGTACAAAAGAAGCCTGTCCTGCTATTTGCGTTCGTTGTTCTTCAGTCATTTGTACTTTCTCCATATTTTGGAGTACAAGATTACAACGATAAATAGTCTTATATAAAGAAAGCCATGCACCCGACAAATTGGAATTAGCCGGAGTTTCGGTAAATACCTCTATTTGATAGGTAATACCACCACTGGCACCAGAATTGTCATTCTTAACATTATCCCCCCGAACTTCCATTAAAGTCATGAACTTAGAACCATATTGATCACTCGATTGCAACTCATCATAAATACCAATAATAGCCCCTTCTAATCCCTTGACATCCGTATAAAAAGTTTCCTCTGTAGGAAAATCAACAGGTTTCAAATCTATAAAATCATTACAACCAGAAAGAGCAATCGCTGTAAAAATAGATATTATTATTTTTTTCATATTATAGTATTTTTAAGATTAAAACGTAAGGTTAACACCTATAGAGGTGGTTCTTGCCAACGGATAAACCCCATAATCCTCACCATTGGTAGTCACTGCACTACGATTGGAAACTTCTGGATTATAACCTTCATAGTGAGTGAATGTAAATGGATTTTGGAGTGTGCAGTAGATACGAGCAGATTTTAAATAAACCTTCTTTATCCAATTTTCAGGTAATGTATATCCTAATGAAATATTCTTGATACGTAAATACGAACCATCCTCTACATGCCAAGTAGATGTAGTACCATTCTGTCCTTTGCTAACACGATTGGCACGCACGTTCATTCCACTTCCCGGCTCATCTTCCGACTTCCAACGGTTTAAAGCACCCTTATAATTATTCATATTCCCTTCATGATTATAAAAATAGCGCCGAGAAAGATTCAAGATTTCATTTCCTTGAACACCCTGAAATACGATGCCAAAGTCAATACCTTTCCAAGCTAACGTTGCACCAAAGCCGTAAGTAAAGTCCGGCATATAATTACCTACAATAGCACGGTCTGTATCTGAGATATCAAGCACTTTATCACCATTCACATCTTTAAACTTGAAATCCCCGGGTTTCGTGTCTGCTAAGCCGTAGTTTGTTGGAGAATCCATATAGTGCAAGGTTGCATCCACTTCTTCCTGATTCTTGAAAACTCCCTCTACTACAGGTAAATAATAACTTCCAATAGGCTCACCCACACGGGTTATAAAATAAGCATTACTCACTGAACCGGAAGAAATTATATCTGCATTACCTGGCCCGAGTTCCTTTACTTCATTGATGTTTTTCGAAATATTAAAATATACACTCCAATTAAAATCACCCATCTTCTGGTTGGTAGCAATATTAAATTCCACACCTTTGTTATTGACTTTACCAATATTTTCCAGACGAGTTTTATACCCTGTTGTCATCGGAACCGGAACATCCAATAATAAATCATAAGTATTACTATTGTATAAGTCCAAACCCAAAGTCAGACGGTTTTTAAATAATGATGCATCAAAACCAATATTAACTTGAGCTGTCTTCTCCCAATGTAGTTCAGGATTAGGCATACTCTTGGGGGCAGCTCCCTTAACAACATCTGCACTATTCCCACCTAATACATAGCTGTAATAAGCAACTTCTCCCTGAGCCCCATAATTGGGAATACGGAAATTACCCGTCAAACCATAACTAGCACGAAGTTTCAAATCATCAATAAAGGTCAATGATTTCATAAAAGGCTCTTCCGTTAAACGCCATCCCGCCGATACCGAAGGGAACCACCCCCAACGATTATCCTTACCAAAACGAGAGGCACCATCTGCACGAAGTGCTCCAGTAACCATATATTTACCTTTATAATTATATTGGACTCTAGCAAGTCCTGAAAGCAAAGCCCACTCAGAAGCATGAGAGTCTCCGCGCGTTACAGTACCGGCATTCAGAGTAGGCACATTATTTGTTATAAATCCATTAGCAAAAGCGTATGTACTCTCATCGCGCTGATATTGCATAGTCCACCCTGCCAACGCAGAAATAGAATGCCCTTTAATATCCTTATTATAGGTTACAGTTTGCTCAAACAACCAATTATACATCTTAGCCGTTTTGGCTGTTGCTTCAGGCTCAGATTCCGGATTACCTTCCGTATTGGCAACAGGAATAGTAGATGGACGAAATGTATCTTGTGAGCTGTTGTAAATATCTACACCAAAATTTGCACGATATTTTAATTCGGGCATAAAAGCTACTTCTCCATAAACATTACCAAATATACGGGAAGCTTTTGTTTCATCCTTTTGCAACAAAGCCAATGCTACCGGATTCCACACTTGAGTTTGGCTATTTCCTTTTTTAACAGAACCATCCTCTAGTGTCGTCTGCGTATTCGGACTCCAAGCATTCTGTGCAAAACAAAAAGAACCATCAGCATTGTAAACAGGAAATATAGGAGCACTATGCAAAGCTGAAGCAATAATGCCACCACCATCCTTATTATAAGCACCATCAGAGTTCACTGCATTCTCTATCGTTACAGACGGATTTAAAGAGAGCCCAAACTTAAAAATACCTTCAGTAACATCCAGATTAAAACGAGAACTATATCTCGTAAAATCACTGTTAATAATTACACCGTCTTGTGACAAGTAATCTACAGAAGCATAATATTTTATCTTCTGACTTCCACCAGATACCGAAACAGAATGATTCTGCATACCTGCCGTACGAAAAATCTCGTCTTGCCAATCTGTATCAACCAATCCCTTTTCACCCCTTAGATAAGGTAAGATTTCAACCGGAACAATCGTATTATAATCATTACCGGTATTTTGTAAACGTATGGCATTACTATCAGTAATACTAAAGGCCAAAGGCTGTTTATTTTGAGCGATACGTTTACGGTTTACCGCTTCCATTTTATCTACATAGGTATTATTTCGAGCGTCGTTTACCAAATCGGCATATTCGTAAGCGTTCAGCATATCTATTTTTTTAGATACAGTCTGCCAACCATAATATCCATTATAAGAAACCGTAGCTCGTCCTTCCTGTCCTTTCTTGGTAGTAATCAGCACTACGCCATTAGAGCCTCGCGACCCATAAATAGCAGAAGAGGAAGCATCTTTCAGAACCTCAATAGACTCCACATCATTCATGTTGAAAGTATTCAGTTGCTCTTTGGCAAGAGGTACTCCATCTACTACATACAACGGTGATGTTCCAGCAGTAATAGTACCTGTACCGCGCACCTTAATTTGTAAAGAAGAACCCGGTGCACCTGTAGATTGTGAAACTTGTACACCCGGCATTTTGCCAACCATTGCTTCAGCCATAGAAGTTACAGGCTGTCCTTTCAAATCACTGGCACGTATACTGGCAATAGCAGTTGTCACATCGCGCTTCTTCTGTACACCATATCCTACTACTACAACTTCATCCAGCAATTCATTATCCTCTTTCATCATTATTTTATCAAGTCCTTTGCCATTGGCTTTCAACTCTACTGTCTGATAACCGATATATGAAAAGGCAAGTAATGCATTTTCCGGCACATCTATCAAATTATAATTTCCATCCATATCAGTAATTACACCATTAGTAGTGCCTTTTACCAATACACTGGCACCAATGATAGGTTCACCATCTTGATCGACAACTCTTCCCTTGATATTTCTCAGTTTTATACCTTTCGAAGTGCCTTGTCCGGTTTTCTGTTTACCAACAGATATTGTATGATTATCCCTATTGAAATACAATTTTGTCTGTAAAGTAATACGCTCCAAAACATCCTGTAGAGAGGCATTTGATACTTTGAGGGTAATGCGGGGAGCTGAATTAACAATTTCTTGATCATAGAAAAACTTCAGTCCTGTTTGTATACTCAATTGATTAAAGACATTTTCTGCCGTTTCGTTCTGAACATTTAATGTTATGCCCTTCACTTCTTGCGCCTGTATATAATAACTTGTAAATGAAAAGCATATGAAAAGTAAAAAAGCTAAAAATGAATGTACATTTTCAGACTTCCTTTTTGTATTAGGAAGATTATTCATAAATTTGTGCGTTTTAGTAATTGTAATAAATTATTTAAAACAAAGGTTTGTAATACACGAGACGCTATTCACACGGGTCGAAACGAATGAATATCTGTCCGGATTACTAGTATAGGGGCTGCTCTGAGAGATAGCTCCTATTTTTTGGCAGATTAAGATGGTGGTTTCATATCCGATATAGACTAATGTTTAACAATACAAATATAATACACTGTAGTTCTCAAAGACAGGGGTGTATTTTATATTTTTTCACTATTTATAGAGCTGAATCATATTCCCCATTCTCTTGTAATGAATACCGCTTGTATACTCCACAGCCTGTAATACAGCGTCCAAACTCTTATTATCATGTTCACCAGAAATGAGATTGTCAAAATTCTGTCCCTCAGCAAAAGTAATGCGACAATTATACATACGCTCCAATTCTTTAGCCACATCATGTATCGGAGTGCTATTGAAACGTAAATTACCTTTTCGCCAAACTGCCATAGTGCGCTCTTCGCGCCTCTTATTATATTCTCCTGAAACAGTATTGATAAGCACCTGCTCTTTAGCACGTAGACGCATCATCGCTTCCGGCAAATCAATCTGGACTTTACCACTTTCCACATCTACTGATACTACCTCGTCCGAAGAATAAGATTTGATATTAAAACAAGTACCCAAAACACGCACATCGAAGTGGCGGGTATCCACTACGAAAGGCTGCTTCTCATTATGATATACGCGAAAATACCCTTCACCTTCCAGTTCTATTCTACGTTCCTTACCGGTAAAACGATCTGGATAGTGAACACGCGAACAAGAGTTTAATATCAATGTCGTACCATCGGGAAGCTGTACTTCCTTGCGTTCGCCAAAAGAAGTAGAAGCCTCTAAATAAGATACCTGTGTCCTATCTATATAACGAATGTAACTAATACTGCCAAATACAAGACAAACCATCGCAGCCACACTTGACACAGCCAATGCAGCCCGACGAATCCACATACGTTTCTTATGCTCTATACGCTTTAATAACAGTCGCGCCTCTTTTTTATATTGTTCGCGTTCAAGGTCTGTCTGCGGTGATTGCAGGGAAGTTTCTTCCCATACTTCAGCAGCCAGATCCTGAAGCATATCTGTATCATACTCCGAAGTCTGTAACTCATCCAACAACTTACGGGCATCATCCATTGTATACAGATCGTCCAAATAACGACGCAGCAGTGATTTATTATTTTCACTATTTTTCATAAAATATAATTCTAAATGAAGCAAGATTATTAAAAATAACCCTTTGACATTAAGATATACACATAAGAAAAGAATGACTGGGGTGTGATTAATATTTTTTAATATACACTGTTAACCAAAAGCCTTTATTAATAATAAAATCATGATTATCAATAACTGAAAACACAGAAAAGCACAAAATAAAGTCAGTGATTCTACATAAATAAGCAAGTTCAAATCAATATTTTTTGTCGAATAAATACCTGAATTTATCATTTTATAAATTCAAACAAATAAGAATCAAAATCAAATCAGAACCTACTATCGAATTCTTTTCCAAATAAGCACGCAGTGTTTTCAATGATATGGAAATGGATTCTTGTACCGTATTAACAGAAATACCTAATACTTCAGCTATTTCACGATGAGACATTTGTTGCTCCCGACTCATCTCGAATATTTCACGTTGGCGAGGGGTCAACTGTTGCAATGCACAGGAAATAAATTGCCGCAAGTCGTTTGCTATAATTTCATCTCTTGTTTCGTTGGTATAATTCACAGCTTGTGAAAGTATCTGTTCCCTTAATTTATCCTGATAAGACAAATCGCGTAGCTGATTCAGTATACGGTTTCGCACGATTGTATACAGATAAGCGGAAAATGAAGCATCCGGATTGATGAAACGGCGTCCCTGCCACACTATTGTAAAAGCATCCTGAAAAATATCTTCCGCATATTCACGCGATTTCAAAAAGCGCATAGCAAAGTATATCAAACGATTCTTATAGGCAGCATAAAGCTCACAAAAAGCATCTTCTTCTCCTTCAATCAAACGAAGTACCAAAGAACGTTCATCACTAGGAATTTTGGTTGCGTACATACTGTATTTTTAGATTTTGCGACAAAGGTATCGTTATGATGTTACAAACCTATGTAAAATTCAGGAAATAAAAAAGGAAAAGGACGTATTCTACTCTTTATTAAACGGAAATTCACTATCTTCGTATCAATAAAGCAATAATAGAATGCTAAGAGGAATCTGCTTTTGCATATGTATGTCGGTGATGCTTTCTTTGTTTGCCCAAAATGAAGAAAGCAATTTTATTGCACCTGACCGTACTGTCCATAAACGTTCGGAAATTATCAAAAGAGCAATAAAAAAATTCCTCAATTTCAGCGATTTCGACACAGCATATATCAGCCCCAATCGATATAACTACGCCTTAATGCTCGATCATTTCACTAATTACGAATACTATTCCGTAGGAAGCGGTACCCCCGAACCGCAACGTTTGCGTTTCTCACCAAAACCACATAATAAAATAGGCGTTTACTTTGGCTGGCGCTGGCTTTTTCTAGGATGGGCTGTTGATGCAGACGGACTTTACGGAAAGAAAAATGGGAAAAAAAGAGGCAGAGAGTTCGACCTCAGTCTTTACAGTTCTAAACTAGGTGTGGATATTTTTTATAAACGTACCGGAAACTCTTACAAAATACACAAAATAACAGGGTTCTCTGACCGTATTCCAACCGATTATTCTGAAGATTTCAACGGGCTGAAAGTAAAGATGAAAGGGTTGAATCTATATTATATATTCAATAACAGACGCTTTTCTTATCCTGCCGCTTTCAGCCAGTCCACCAACCAGCGGCGCAGTGCCGGCTCTTTTATTACCGGATTTTCCGTATCTGCGCATAATCTGGATTTTGATTACACCCAATTGCCCCCTATCATTCAGGAAACGATGAATCCGGGCATGAAAGTAAATCATATAAAATACACCAATATCAGTCTTAACTTCGGCTACGCCTATAATTGGGTATTTGCACGCAACTGCCTTGCCTGCTTGTCACTTAATCCGGCAGTAGCCTACAAAACCTCACGCATCAGAAAAGCGGAAGAAGAAACAGACGAATGGTACAAAAACTTCAATATCGACTTCATCCTGCGTGTAGGTATCGTGTACAACAACAGCAAATATTTTGCAGGTACTTCATTCGTAGGCAGAACATACGATTATTACCGGAGCAATTTCTCATTGAACAACGGCTTCGGGACACTGCAAGTGTATGCAGGCTTTAACTTCTGCTTGAAAAAGGAACACCGCAAGAAAAAACAATGACAGCCCGTTCTTATCAGAAAGAATAAGTACAAGCCACTCCTACTATATTTTTTCGCGCCTTACTCTCCCACTGACGGCAATAAAAGACGTCCGCTTCCCAACAATCAGAAAACAACGGAAGCACCACTCCGCCACGATAACGCATACGCTGTACATCAAACCGTTCTCCACGGTTCAATCCGTTATACATTTCAACAGAAGCGTAAGGCTCTATCTTGCATTTCGGAATATCATACGCCAATTTAACACGCGAACGCCAACGAAACTCATCGCCACTGCTGTCGAAAGTATGTTGAAAACGCTCACGAAGTGAAACCTTCAGTCTTTGTACACGCGTGGAAAGCGTTCCGTCAAAATGATAACGGTGACGGAATTTCCAACCGGCTTCTCCACGATTGCGGTAATGGATTTCGTAACCGGCCGCTACTTTCAGAAAAGGAAGCACGGAATAGGCTCCACCCACATCCAATCCCCAGCGGTCTGTCTTACCCAAATCATCCTTTGTACGCCATTCCAATTTTCCGGACAAGGTAAATGCCGGCTTTACTTTATATTTAAAACCGGCACTTGCCCATGTAGTAAAGTCCTTTTCCTGTGCATGCAGAAAAGCAGGTACAATACATAATACCGCTACTACCAAACCATAGATTTTCCACGTATAAGAATCCTTTTTTACCATAACTGTTCCTGAATATATCATTTAACATTGATTTCACGTGTGCAAAGCTAAAGATTAATTCTGTAACAAAACTGTAATATCAGATTTCTTTACACAAAACCGATTGTTACGGCAAAAAATCCAAGTTGTTTTTTCAGGATAGCAGAATTATGGCTAAAAAACGACTTGTCCGTGCGAAATTTCTTTCAAATGCTTCTCTATCTTTTCAAAGAAAGAAGCCAGATGCGACCCGTCTACAAAAGCATGATTCACATATATGGAAAGCGGAAAGACCAGACGCTCTCCGCGGGACACCACTTTACCGGCAGTCATCAACGGATGGCTGCAACCGTTACCGGCTTCGGCAACGGTATAAGTAGTTGAAGTGAAATACATCTTGGGCACTGCACTCAAATGCACCACATCGTAATCACCTTGTTGCATCAATACTCTTTCAGCGTTATAAGGGTCTCCGTCCTTAGGGATGTTTGTAATCAGTGTATGGGCCTCGGCATAAAAATGTTTGAAGTCTTCATGATAAGGAATACGAACCGTATAAAAAGTCTTTCCCGGAACAGCTATTGGAGAAATAATATCCACCCGATCATGAAAAACGACCTGTCCGTTCTTGTCTGTACGGTAACGGAGTTCGTCCACCTCGTTGGCTGAACGGAGAACCGCATACAGGTAATAAAGAAAAAAAGAGTGTCCGGACTGTTTTGCAGCAGCACTGGCCTCCGTACAGTCTATCTCGGTAGTCACCGAATACCATGAATTTAAAAACGTTCGGAAAAAGCCGTAATTGTCACGACGTTCCCAAGTGTCAATGTCGATAATGTGTTTCATAAATAAAAAACGGATTATGAAAAAAGGACGCTTATACAGCATCCTTTTTCCAATTTAATTTATCATTTCTCTTTTTTGTAGTTCTCCAATCCGGTCTGCAAGAACTCAATGTACTTCGGAATACTCTCATCATACGAATATGACTTATTGAGCGGTTTGCCTTCATTGTCAATCAACACATAGAAAGGCTGCGCATTTGCACCGAACTTCACACGCTGCAAATAACTCCACTTATCGCCCACCGTACGCAAAGTACGTTCCGTACCATTCTCCATAATCTTCACCGGTGAAGAAAGCGGAGTTTTGTTATCTACATAAAGTGTAATGAGTACATAGTCATTATTAATAATATCGCTAACTTTAGGGTCGGTCCATACGGCAAGTTCCATCTTACGGCAGTTCACACAACCGTAACCGGTAAAGTCAAGCATCACCGGCTTGCCATGCTGGCGGGCATACTCCATACCGAGGTCGTAATCATCGAACTTGGCATGCACCTCATTATTGTAAAGATTGAAATCCTGAGTCTGCATGGGCGGCGCAAAAGCGCTGACAGCTTTCAACGGCGCTCCCCACAAACCGGGAAGCATATATACGGCAAACGCCAATGAGGCCAATGCCATGAAGAAACGGGGTACACTGACTTTTGTGTCATCATCATCGTGCGGGAACTTGACTTTGCCCAACAGATAGAACCCAAGCAGGGCAAACAGCACAATCCATAAAGCCAGGAATGTCTCACGGTCGAGTATGCGCCAACCGTAAGCCAAGTCAGCAACGGAAAGGAATTTCAACGCAAACGCCAATTCCAGGAATCCAAGCGTTACCTTGATTACATTCATCCAACCGCCTGATTTGGGCATTGACTTCAGCCAGGACGGGAACAGTGCAAACAAAGTGAACGGCAGTGCCAAGGCAATGGCAAAGCCCAACATGCCAATAGCCGGAGCTATCATGTTACCGGTAGTGGACACTTGTACCAACAAGAAACCGATAATAGGACCTGTACATGAGAATGACACCAATGACAATGTAAATGCCATTAAGAATATGCTCAGCAAACCGCCTGTTTTTTCTGCTTTTGAATCCACGGCATTACTCCATTTGGAAGGAAGCGTAATTTCAAAAGCCCCAAAGAAAGAAGCTGCGAAAACGACCAGCATCAAAAAGAAGAAGATGTTAAAAACAGCATTCGTCGACAATGAGTTCAAAGCATTGGCGCCAAATATCCCGGTAACCAACAGCCCTAAACCAACATATATCACTACAATAGACGCACCGTATGTCCAGGCATCGCGGATACCTTTCTTCTTATCTTTACTGCGTTTCAGGAAGAAGCTGACAGTCATAGGGATAATTGGCCATACGCAAGGCGTAAACAAAGCCAGCAGTCCACCTACAAATCCTGTGATAAAAATATAAATCCAAGACATATCTTCCTGCGAAACGGTTTCGCCTAATGCTTGCAGTTCATCGATAACCGGCTTCCAAAGATCGGTGGTTCCATCACCGGCAACATTTATTCCGGTATTGCTTTCCGCACCGCCAATAACGGCCATAGCTGCGGTTTGAGCGGTATCAGAAGATTTTTCCAATTCTACATTTCCGGCATCCGCAGCCTTATCGGCTGCCGGTCCATTAACGGTTGTACCTTCCGCCTTGCCCGAAAACTTAAACGGCACTTGTGTAGGCGGTAAACAATTCTCATCATTACATGCGCCATATTCCAAAAAACCTTCTACCTTATATTCGCCACCGGTCAGTTTCAACTTCTGTACGAACTGAGCGGTATTTTCAAAATAGCGCACTTTCATTTCAAACAACTTATCGAATGCGGCCACCTCTTTCCCTACCGGTTTTAATTTTCCGACAAGTTCCGCACCTGAAATGGACTCGACATTGAATGTGGCCGATATAGGTCCGCCATCGCCCAAATCGGTCGAGTACACATGCCAGCCCTTATCAATAGTTCCGGTAAAGACAACTTCCGCTTCACCAGCCTGCAAAGTCTTTAATTCCGACTTAAACTTAACCGGCTCTTGTATCTGTGCTTGTACCACTACGGCAAACAGCAACAGAAGTATGGAGAATATACTTTTCTTCATGTTATTATCCCATATTTTATTTATACTTCATAGTCTACACAAGCACGGCTTTCCTTAACCTCGGCTATAAGCTTACCGGCAGCTACATGATCGGGATGTGCAGCATAGAATTTCACATCGTCCAAAGTATCGAACTCACTGTAAAGAGCTATACTCCAAGTCTCAGCCGGATTAATGTTCAATCCCACTTCAATCTTACGTATAACTGGTATTTTAGCAGGCAGCGCTTCAATAGCTTTCTTAAAATCATTCATCGCCGCTAACTTTTCGTCAGCAGAAGCTTCGTCTTTCAGCTTAAATAATACAATATGCTTTACCATAACTTTGTTATTTAAATGATTTAATCTATATTTGTCAATCGAAACAATAACATTTTTAAGACACAAAAATACTCGTTTTTTTCAAATATATACTTAAACGGATGTTAATAATAGGAATTGCAGGCGGAACCGGGTCGGGAAAGACCACCGTCGTACGTAAAATTGTTGAAAGCCTGCCGGCTGGTGAAGTAGTTTTATTACCTCAGGACTCTTATTACAAAGACAGCAGCCATGTGCCAGTAGAAGAACGGCAGAATATTAATTTCGACCACCCGGATGCTTTCGACTGGGGACTTTTGTCCAAACACGTATCCATGCTTCGCGAAGGCAAAAGCATCGAACAACCTACCTATTCCTACCTGACCTGCACGCGACAGCCCGAAACAATCCACATCGAGCCTCGAGAAGTCATTATCATTGAAGGCATCCTTGCCCTATGTGACAAGAAGCTGCGCAACATGATGGACCTCAGAATCTTTGTTGACGCAGACCCGGACGAACGCCTTATCCGCGTCATCCAGCGCGATGTCGTAGAGCGTGGCCGCACGGCCGAGGCTGTAATGGAACGCTACACGCGTATTCTGAAACCTATGCATCTGCAATTTATAGAGCCTTGCAAGCGATATGCCGATCTTATCGTACCGGAAGGCGGAAACAATCAGGTAGCAATCGATATTCTCACAATGTATATCAAAAAACATTTATAAATAATTCGAACAGTACATATGGCCGAGCGTACTTCCCCAACCGGGCGCAATTTGCCAGCTTTCCACTGTCAATTACTGATTGCATTAGTCTTGCTTTGCAGTGTTATGGGGTGTCGCGGCAATCATAATGCGGCAGCCGAACAAGAAGAAGCCGCTGATTTACAACAGATAAAAGATAACGGTGAACTGGTAGTGCTGACTTTATACAGTTCTACATCCTATTTTATTTACCGCGGCCAGGACATGGGATTCCAATATGAATTGGGTGAACAGTTTGCCAAAAGCCTCGGCGTCAAGTTAAAAATAAAAGTTGCCAAAAACATACACGACCTGATTGAAAGACTTCTTGCAGGCGAAGGCGATCTTATTGCCTACAACCTGCCCATCACCAAAGAATGGAAAGACAGTCTGACATACTGCGGTGAGGAGGTGATTACCCATCAGGTCATCGTACAACGTACAGGCGGCCGCGTCAAACCGTTGAAAGATGTAACGGAACTTATCGGAAAGGATGTGTACGTAAAACCCGGAAAGTATTATGAACGGCTTGTCAACCTGGACAAGGAGCTGGGTGGCGGCATCCATATCCATAAGGTCAGCAATGACAGCATCACGATTGAAGACCTTATTATGCAAGTTTCACAAGGCAAAATACCGTATACCGTAGCGGACAATGATGTAGCCCGCCTCAATACCACGTACTACCCGAACCTCAACATCGGGCTTTCTATCAGTTTCGACCAACGGGCTTCGTGGGCTGTACGTAAAGATTGTCCGCAGCTTGCAGAAGCTGCCAATAAATGGCATGAGAAAAACATGACTTCTCCGGCTTATACCGCGAGTATGAAACGGTATTTTGAAATTGGCAAAGCTATCCCACACTCTCCTATTCTATCTCTGCGAGAAGGGAAAATATCACACTTCGACCATCTATTCAAGAAATATGCACCAGACATTAATTGGGACTGGCGTTTATTGGCATCTTTAGCTTATACTGAATCCAACTTTGATACTACCGCCGTTTCATGGGCAGGTGCAAAAGGACTGATGCAACTGATGCCTGCCACAGCTCGTGCCATGGGAGTTCCTCCGGGAAAAGAACAAAACCCCGAAGAAAGCATTAAAGCTGCCACGAAATATATTGCCGCCACAGCCAAAAGCTTCTCGAAAATTCCCCAAGAAGAACGGATTAATTTTATTCTGGCATCATATAACTCCGGTATAGGACATGTATTCGATGCTATGGCATTGGCTGAAAAATATGGCAAAAACAAATATGTGTGGCGGGATAACGTGGAAAACTTCATCCTCTTGAAAAGCAATGAAGAGTACTTTACCGATCCGGTTTGCAAGAACGGGTATTTCCGTGGGATAGAAACTTATAACTTCGTGAGGGATATAACGGCAAGGTTTGAACAGTATAAGAAAAAGATAAAAAGCTGATTCACGGGATAGGACATAAAAATTACAGTGTTTTCAGACATAAGGACAAGAGAATAGAGTAGGTTGCAATGTATAGCTTTTTGCTGCATATTTTTCTGTTCTCTTGTTCTTATATCTGCAATACGACAGTGAAAACCTCAAAACAAATTCAGCCGATTAGCCTTTGCCTCTTCAAGAGATACTGTTTCAACTTGTTTCTCCTGATTTTTCTCGCGCAACTGCTGATACTTGTTAGAAAGCTTCTTCACGAACTCTTCCTTTTGGTTAGGATTCATCAAACGGGCTGCCACCGTTGCATTCTGCGAGGCGTCTTTCAGGTGAATAACCGGAGCATGATAAACCGGAGCAATCTTTAATGCCGTGTGCAAAGGAGAAGTAGTAGCGCCACCTATCAACAATGGTACATCGAGTCCCGCCTTTTCCAATTCAATGGCAACATGTACCATTTCATCCAGCGAAGGAGTGATAAGGCCACTCAGCCCAATCATGTTTACCTTTTCCTCTATGGCCCGCTGCACAATCGTTTCAGCGGGAACCATTACTCCCAAGTCGATTATCTCATATCCGTTGCAAGCCATTACTACGGAAACAATATTTTTCCCAATGTCGTGCACATCACCTTTCACCGTAGCAAGCAACACCTTGCCGGCAGAGGCAGCCCCTTCCTGCTTTTCCGATTCAATGACAGGCCGAAGAACAGCCACCGCTTTCTTCATAGTACGTGCCGTTTTCACCACTTGCGGAAGGAACATCTTACCCGCACCGAACAAATCGCCAACATGGTTCATTCCGGCCATCAGCGGACCTTCAATGATATCCACAGCTTTAGGATAAACTTTCAAAGCTTCAGCGAGGTCTTCTTCCAGATAATCTCCGATGCCTTTTGTCAAAGCATACTTCAAACGTTCCTCTACGGTATCTTCACGCCAGGCAAGCTGAGAACTGAGGCTTGAAAGCTGGGAGTTACCGTTAGAGAGAGAATTCTTGGCCGCTTCCGCCTCGGCTTTCAACCGTTCGGCAGTCTCAATCAACCGCTCGGCAGCATCCGAACGACGATTGAGAACAACATCTTCGATACGTTCCAGAATATCGGCGGGTATATCGGTGTAAAGTACGGAAGTGGCAGGGTTTACGATACCCATATCCATCCCCTCGCGAATGGCATGATAAAGAAAGACCGCATGCATTGCTTCACGAATATAATTATTACCCCGAAAGGAAAATGAAAGATTACTGACTCCACCGCTGACATGAGCGCCGGGCAGGTTCTTCCGTATCCAACCGGTAGCACGGATAAAATCGACTGCATAGTTATTATGCTCGTCCATACCCGTAGCCACTGCAAGTACATTCGGATCAAAAATTATATCTTGCGGATTGAAACCGACCCTGTTTACCAACAGACGATAAGCGCGTTCGCACACCTCAATTCTGCGTTCGTACGTATCCGCCTGTCCCTGTTCATCAAAAGCCATTACGACTGCAGCAGCACCGTATCGCTTTATAGTACGGGCATGTTCAAGAAACTTTTCTTCGCCCTCTTTCAAAGATATGGAGTTGACAATGGACTTTCCTTGCATACATTTTAACCCTGCAACTATCACATCCCATTTAGAAGAATCTATCATTACAGGAACACGGGCTATCTCCGGCTCGGATGCTATCAGATTGAGAAAAGTGGTCATTTCCTTTTCCGCATCCAGCAAACCGTCGTCCATATTTATGTCGATAATCTGCGCTCCGTCTTCTACTTGCTGCCGGGCGATACTTAGCGCTTCATCATATTTTTTCTCATTGATTAAACGCAGAAACTTACGTGAACCGGCAACGTTGCAACGTTCGCCCACATTGATAAAGTTGTTTTCAGGCTTTACCTCCAACAGTTCCAAACCGGAGAGCCAAAGATTATCGGGCAGAGAAGCCGGTATACGTGGCACAGCTCCTGCTATCAAAGACGAATATGCAGCAATATATTCATCGGTAGTGCCACAACAACCGCCTATTATATTTACCAGCCCTTCATGAATGTACTCCCTGATCTCATCTGCCATTTCAGCCGGAGTTTGGTCGTATGTACCCAGACTGTTAGGCAATCCCGCATTGGGATAGGCACTGATATAATAAGGAGCACGAGCAGCCAACTGTTCAAGAAAGGGTTTCAATTGACGGGCTCCGAAAGAACAGTTAAGCCCGACAGAGAAAATATCCGCATGTTGCACAGAAGCAAGAAATGCTTCCAGCGTCTGTCCTGACAAAGTACGTCCGCCTATATCGGAAACCGTTACGGAAAGCATCAGCGGAACCCGGACACCTATAGCTTCCATCGCCTGCTCCGCAGCATATATCGCAGCCTTAGCATTCAACGTATCAAATATGGTTTCAATCAGCAACGCATCCACACCGGCTTCGAGCATCGCTTCCATCTGCTCGCGATAAGCAGCAGCCAATTCATCATAAGTCAATGCACGAAAAGCCGGATTGTTAACATCCGGACTCATGGAGCAAGTCTTATTGGTAGGCCCGATAGAGCCTGCCACAAAACGCGGTTTATCAGGAGTTAAAGCAGTAAATTCATCGGCAACTTCACGCGCCAGTTTTACAGCGGCAAAATTTATCTCACGCACATACTCCTGTACGTGATAATCGGCCATGCTGACGCTTGTAGAATTAAAAGTATTGGTTTCGATAATGTCCGCACCCGCCGCAAGATACTTACGATGAATATCCCGTATTACATCCGGACGCGTCAGACAAAGTATATCATTATTACCTTTTAACTGTCCGGGAATTTGCGCAAAACGTTTACCCCGGAAGTCCTCCTCCGTCAAGTTGTATTGTTGTATCATAGTGCCCATAGCACCGTCCAGAATAAGAATGCGCTCACGCACCAACGTTTCAATAGAAGCCACTTTTATTTAAGTATAAAGTATGAGGTATTCTTTTTAAAGTATGAGGTATGAAGTATTAAATACGAGGTATGAAGTTAAAATACAACCGATAAAATTATCAAGATATAAATATTACACCTGCTTATACTTCAGACCTTATACTTACTATACGTACTGCTTATCGTTTGAATGCACGCGCCATATCGCGTTTGTCATCTTTTTCTTTCAAAGCCTCGCGCTTGTCGTATTGCTTCTTACCCTTTGCAAGAGCTACGACTACCTTTGCCAGCCCTTTTTCATTGATGAACATACGAACAGGAATTATGGTAAAGCCGGGGTCTTTAGAACCACGTTGCAACTTGTCCAGTTCTTTCTTTGTCAACAGCAGTTTGCGCTCCCGACGTGCATTATGATTATTGTACGAACCGTAAAAATATTCGGCAATATGCATATTCTTCACCCATAGCTCGCCATTGGCAAAGTAGCAAAACGTATCTACCAGACTTGCCTTTCCCAAACGGATAGATTTAATTTCCGTACCGGTGAGCACAATGCCTGCCGTATAGGTATCTACCAATTCGTAATCGAATGTGGCACGTTTATTCTTAATATTTATAGGAGCTTGTTTCATAAAATCAATCAGTTTAGCACTACCGTCAGCTTATTGAAAACGAATTCTATCACTGCCGGACAAGCTATTAACAACATGGAAGAAAGAATGGTAAACCTTAAACGGTCTTTTTCCGCTATTTTCATCAGAATAGCACTTCCTTCCCACACCACATATACAATATAAAATTGAAGCAACAGGGCTATTATACTGAAATCGGGCAATATGCCGATTATGATTTTCAGCATGAAAGACACTACCAACGCATAGCCGGCAAACTGTTGCACCAAAGGTATATCATTGTCCATAGCAAACATACGGACACGTAGCCCATTGATGAGATAGGCTGCCAAAAAATATCCCCCGAACAAGGATACCGCCACCGCACAACATTGCGTCATGGCATATTGAAAACTTTGCGGACCACCCCATCCCTTAGCCACCAAAGAGCCTATAAAGACAGACAACCCGCATAAGCCAATCATAGGATAGACAAAAGCTGTAAAGACTTTTCGCCTATCCTCTAAACTAATTTCCTCCCAGGCACGTGCCGGAGAGGAAATCAGTTGCATTGCTATATGGAACAGTTCTTTGTAATTCAATTAATTATTATTGATTTGAAGGATTCCATTTAAAATTTTCAATCGTATAATCTGTATACTTCTCAGGCAATTTAGCACCATCCATATCGATTTTTGCTTTAATTCTTATCGTTGTAGGATAGCTACCGTGCTTTCCTTTAAAATCCGACATGATTTGTTTTACATCGTAAGCTTTGTTTCTAACAGCAAAAACGTCTGTCTTGGTATCAGTTCCTTTGTTATGTCTCAAATAAAAGACAAGTTCTGTACTGCTTTCATTAGATTCATCCTCTATATACACCAATTCCATTGTATGCTGTTTCAACATTTCCTCCTTATTCTCCATTTTCCAAGAAATAGGCAACACGAGCATTTCAGCACCATACATCCAAGGCTTATAAGTCTGTCCGTAATTGTCTGTCGGCTCCAAAGTCACAATAGGAGCAGTTTCTGGCATAGCCTCCGCCTCCATATTTTCCACAGAACTTACATGTTTGGTAGAATAAGAATCCACAGCAATTGCACTGACTAACTTTATACGATAATCCTGCGGAGTAAAAGTACCACCCTCAGCTTTAGTTGCCGGAGTATCTTCCACATATTTAAAAGCAATCTGAGCTAAATCAGTACCTGACATTTTAAAACCCTGAGCTTCCATTTCTGTAACGGAAGCCATTGTCGGATGATATGTATTACCATATAAATCAACAAAATAACTCCCCATTACAGTGCGTACATATCCTATTCCATCATACATGCTTTCGCCGGCATCATCATTAAGACACGAAGTAAAAGAAACGCCCATTAATAAGGTAAAGGCAACCATTAAGAATTTCAATTGTTTCATAAACATTATTTTTTAGAGTTTGCAAAGATATAAAATTCAATTCACATAAGGTAAATGCAGAAACTTAAAAAATACTGCAACTGTTACTTTATTATTTTCGCAAACGACTCCAAATGTTCATCTACATAGCTTGCAACCAAAGCCGTATACTCCTCTTCTTTCTCCAGAAACTCATCTTCCAACCCGTCAAAAGCCTCATACTGCTCGTACATTGCCATAAATTCGTCATCGGTACGCTCACGTTCCAAATCTTCACGATGAACATCATATATTTTTTTGGCGGCATACACCAATTTGCTTAAATCGCCCACTCCCCACAAACGCATTACTTTGGCAAACGGATTGGCAAAGATATAGCTACCATATCCGTTTTGTACCAACTGGCAGAAACCACCTTCCATGAGTTCGTCGCGGAATATCTGATACGCCAGCAACGAATGCTGCTCTCCGGTAAGCAACGGCATCGTATCGGCAGTAAGTTCGCCGCCTATCATTTTTTTATATGCATCTGTAAATACTTGGATGAAAGCATCCATTCCTTCGCCCGCAGCTTGTTGCAAAGCCGCATCAGTAACTTCTACCATAATAGTATGTATATTGAATTAACGCTGCAAAGTTAATACAAAAACTGCAAAGTCTACTTTACATTCCACAGAGTTACAACTTATTATTACCTATTTTTAATAAAAAAGTCAAATTGAACGGTTGGCAGAAAGCAAGAAAACGACTACCTTTGTGACCGTTTAATAAAACATAGAACTACGTTTTTTTTAAATTATAACTTAAAAAAGAGCTAATTATGACTTATTCACACGAAGTGGAACACATGTGTGTTGTAAAGAAAGGTCCTAACCACGGACCGGCTCCCATACCCGAAGAAGGCAAATGGGTAAAATCAAAAGAAATAGTTGATATTTCAGGTCTGACACATGGTGTAGGTTGGTGTGCTCCTCAGCAAGGTGCTTGTAAACTGACTTTGAACGTTAAAGAAGGCGTCATCCAAGAAGCATTGGTTGAAACAATCGGTTGCTCCGGTATGACTCACTCGGCTGCTATGGCTGCTGAAATCCTTCCGGGCAAGACAATCCTCGAAGCATTGAACACCGACCTCGTTTGCGACGCTATCAATACAGCAATGCGCGAACTCTTCCTGCAAATCGTTTACGGTCGTACTCAGTCTGCTTTCTCTGAAGGCGGTTTGATTATCGGTGCCGGTCTGGAAGACTTAGGTAAGGGATTGCGCAGCCAGGTAGGTACTCTATACGGTACTTTGGCAAAGGGTCCCCGTTACCTGGAAATGGCAGAAGGTTATATCAAGACTATTGCTCTTGACAAAAACGATGAAATCTGCGGATATGAATTCGTTCACATGGGTAAATTCATGGATGAAATCAAGAAAGGTACTGATGCCAACGAAGCTTTGAAGAAAGTAACCGGTACTTACGGACGCTTCACTGCAGAACAGGGAGCTGTTAAACACATTGATCCACGTCACGAATAATATAAGGAGGAAAGAAACTATGATTAGAGAAGTAAAATTTGAAAGTCAAGACCGTCGTATCAAAGGTATCATCGAAGCCTTGAACGCCAACGGCATCAAAGACATAGAGGAAGCTAACGCCATCTGCGAAGCTGCCGGACTCGATCCTTATAAGACGTGTGAAGAGACTCAGCCTATCTGCTTTGAGAACGCAAAATGGGCTTATGTTGTAGGTTGTGCCATCGCTATCAAGAAAGGCTGCAAGAATGCTGCAGATGCTGCCGAAGCAATCGGTATCGGTTTGCAGGCATTTTGTATTCCGGGGTCTGTAGCCGACGACCGCAAGGTAGGTATCGGTCACGGTAATCTGGCTGCCATGTTGCTCCGCGAAGAGACTAAGTGTTTTGCTTTCTTGGCAGGTCACGAATCATTCGCTGCTGCAGAAGGTGCAATCAAAATCGCTGCTAAAGCTGACAAAGTACGTAAAGAACCTTTGCGTTGTATCCTGAACGGTTTGGGCAAGGATGCTGCACAAATCATCTCCCGTATCAATGGCTTTACATATGTTCAGACTCAGTTCGACTATTACACAGGTGAACTGAAAGTTGTTCGTGAAATCGCATACAGCGATGGTCCTCGTGCCAAAGTAAAATGCTACGGTGCTGACGACGTTCGCGAAGGTGTGGCTATCATGTGGAAAGAAGGCGTAGACGTATCCATCACAGGTAACTCTACCAACCCGACCCGTTTCCAGCACCCTGTTGCAGGTACTTACAAGAAAGAACGCGTTCTTGCAGATAAGCCCTATTTCTCAGTAGCATCCGGTGGCGGTACAGGTCGTACGCTTCACCCGGATAACATGGCTGCCGGTCCTGCCTCTTACGGCATGACGGACACTATGGGTCGTATGCACTCAGACGCTCAATTCGCTGGTTCTTCATCAGTTCCTGCTCACGTGGAAATGATGGGCTTCCTGGGTATCGGTAACAACCCGATGGTAGGATGTACAGTGGCTTGTGCCGTTGACGTGGCTACTGCCTTGAACAAGTAATATAAGTTACTTAATACAGATAAGCTCCTGTAATCCTTGTGGTTGCAGGAGTTTTTTTATTTGTGGTAACTTGACTTAGATAACAGATTGAAACACCTTGCATCACTCACTATTCAGAGTGAATGAATAGTGAATCAGTAAGGAGATAACAAGATAAATCCTGCTTTATTTAAGTCCAAACAACTCATGTAAAGAGTAGCCAATTACCCCTCAAATCAAGCCATAAACAGGTTACTTTTGCAGCCGATTTGCAGCCGAATTTGCCATTCTTAAAAAACGGCTGCAAGAATTGGCATAATCAACTATAATACAATGCGATACACTCCATATAACATTTAATTTAAAATGGAGAAACATTGTACAATGGTTTACTTTTCATTAAGAGAAAGTAAGCAAAACAAGAAAGGTCTATCACCTATTGAGGTTTCAATCACCACTAACGGAAAGAGAATCTACTTTAGTACAGGTAAACATGTACCTGCTGCCGATTGGAACAAAGAGAAGCAAGCTGTAAAAGGCAAGAGTGAAGAAGCTCAGCTAATCAACGGTTATCTGATTCAACTACGGAATAAGATATATCAGAAAGAAATTGAGCTGCTTCAAAAGGGCTACCTTATCACTGCTGAACTATTAAAAGAAGCTATCACAGACAAGGTGGAAGCCCTAAACGAGAAGACTTTATTGGATGTTCTGAACGAACATAACACAGAGCGTAAAGCTATGGTAGGTAAAACCGTTGCCCCTGCCACTTATTGGGTGTTTGAATATACAGGCAGATTATTCAAAGAGTTTATTCAGAAGAAATATGAGCGTAAGGACTTATATTTAAGAGAGATAAACTTGGGCTTCATTCAAGGATTCCATGCTTTCCTTTTAGGAGAGAAGAAGATGGGACAAAACTCCTGCACCAAGCATTTAAAGTTCTTAAAGAAGTTGCTAAATTTAGCTGTCGCCAACTCTTATATATCCTACAATCCTGTAAATGCTTATAAAGTAGAACGTGAACCTGTGGAAATTGACTTCTTGGATGAAGAAGAATTGAGGAAGATTATCAACTTTGATACTCCTTTGCCACGATTGGAACGAGCTAAAGATATGTTTCTCTTTGGGTGCTTCACTGGGCTTAGTTACATTGACATTAAGACCTTGGCACCAGAACACTTTGAGAAAGACAGTGCAGGCAGAATATGGATAAAGAAGCGTAGGATTAAAACAGGAGTTCTATCACGAATCCCCCTACTCCCTATCGCCAAACTGATATTGGATAAGTACAAGGGTGGAGAGAAATTACTCCCTATTCAAGACCCTGCGGACATCAACAAATATCTAAAGGATATAGCTATACTCTGTGGAATTAATAAGCGAATCTGCTTCCACACAAGTAGGCATACATTTGCAAGTACCGTTACTTTAGCCAATAACATATCTCTGGAAGTCGTTTCTAAGATGTTGGGACATACCAATACACGAATGACTGCCCACTATGCAAAGCTAATAGACAAGTGCATAGGTGAGCAGATGGATAAACTCATGGATACGTTTACAGGAGCTTCTGATTACTAAAGCATATCCTATCCACAAATTCCTCACTTGTAGCAATGCAGGTGGGGATTATTTTTTAATTTTGCCTTAAACTAATAATTATGGAGAAGCTAAAGGAAGATTACATAAGCATTGATACTCGTTTGGAATACATGGAAGCCATAGCCGTTAAATATGTTCCAGACGTAGATATAGACCCAGCCACAGGAGAAAGATACGTCTGCGGCACTACCGCCTTACCCCTATTCATAAGAAGATACAATCAGAATGAACTATATGGTAATTTCACATACGAAGATTATATAGCCAATGAGGACATACAGAATACATTGAAAGGTTTGAGAGTTGATATAGATAAGTTCTGGTTTCTACTTCTGTTCATCTTTGACTATACTTGTGGAACGTGCTTGGATGGAATGAAAGCTACAGGCATAGGAATAGAACAGCTCACCAAATTCGCTAAAGCCATAGCTGACAACCATAAGGAGATTAACCAATTTGGAGTAAGTTTTAAAAAGCCTATTACCGTCTCTGTAAAGATTGAAGGCAAGCATCAGATAGTAATTGACAATGCCAATGCAATAGGTTACTTGGCTACTATCATTGCCAACAACCTAAAAGAGATAGAGGAACATCCTTGGATGCAGAACCAACAAGTCAGCATAAGCACCCATGCAGAAGAAAAGGAATCCGTTCAGATATGGCTGTTCTATAAGATGTTCAATGACTTCTTCAATTTAGAGCCATATAATAAGCTGTTTAATGTCAGACAGAAGAAAGGAAGCACCATATCACTTAGTAAGACATTGCTCATATCAAGGCTTATCTACTTCACTAAGCTATCTAAACATAGTAAATTCTCAGATGATGAAGATGTCCTAAAAGGTTACATCAAGCAATATAAAGACAAGAGAATTGATACTGCGAACAGCATATACTTCTAATAAACTTCTGATAATTAATACAGTCCTGCTCCGTACCATTAAGAGGGTACATAAGAGCAGGACTTTTTTTCTCTCTTTTAATCCTGCCATTATATCCCATCTTTGCAGCGTCAAAACGATAGCGGACGAGCTGACAATTAAGAGGGGAAGTAAAACCACCCATTAATTTCTCTCTTTTAATCAGCCCAGAAGCAAGTAGTTTTGCAGCGTAATCAGAAAGCCAAGTGCGCATAGATTGGACGGTTACAAAGAACTTAATTTGATAATTAAAAACAAGATGACAATGAAAACAATGACTAAGACAGCAGGAAAGACTGCAACCAGCAAATCAGTAGCTAATGCTAAAGCTGGAAAGGCAGTGCGCACTCTCAGCTTACAACAACAGTTGATTAAAGCTGAAAGAGATTTGAAGAACATAGTTAACAGACAGTTGGGAGAAACCGTTCTACACGCCCAAGAGTTAATTGTGAAACAATTAAAGCAGGCTATTGAAGAGAAGAATAGTAAAGCCCTCACACTTAAAGACGAACCTATTACATTCCAATTAACTAAAACTGAGGAGAAGGTCTCTAAGAAGATTGCCTTTGTAAAACATAACAGAAGCATTGATTCAAAGAAAGTAGATACGTTCATTGCTATTATTGACAATGGCAAATATGAAGAAGCCTATCCCATCATCGTGATAGAAGCTTCAAAACTAATAAAGGCAGGATATGTCGTAACAGATGTAAACGGTAGAGTTCTGACAGAAGAAGAGGCAGAAGGCTACTTTGTAATCTTGGACGGTCAACACAGAAGCACAGCATTTGCCAAACTAAACTCTGTCAAAGGTAATATGACTATCCCCAATGTCTTTGTTAAGGATATTAAGGATATAGGAACTTATTTGGAAGAAATCAACAGAGTTGGTAATTGGGATATGAAAGCCAAGATAGGGGTTGCTGCCTTGACATCCAAAGATGAACTCTTTGAGAATATGGCTGAACTAATCCAACAGGGATTCAATCCTACGACAGCAGGTCTGATTTATACCAAGAAGAACATTCCAGAGAAGATATTGAACAAGGTTTTAAGAAGAGAAGAATACAATCTACCAAAAGATGCCATAGTTGACATCAAGAGAGGTAACGATTTTATAACTCTATGCAAAGCTGCCAAAATCAGCGTCACATTTCTCACTAAACGTTACTTCATTAAAGGATTTAACAGTTATGCTAAAGTACATGGCGAAGAACAAGCATTCAAGGCTTTGGATAAGCTAAAACAATTAGAACTTAATGATGACAAACTAAAGAAAATAAAGGAAGATGATGATTTTCAAGCAATGCTACAAAATGCTTTAGAAGCATAATACATACTACGGAGCAAAGCCCATGTGACAGGTGGGCTTGTTCTCCCCAAGTTCTTAGAAATTCTGAATAGTCTAAAGTCTGATTACTAAATGTGTGGTCTTATCATTAGTTTCTCACTTATGGAGTTACTATCTTTACAGTACTACAAGCAGATAATCCCACCACATAGATTGACGGACTTACAAACTATTCAGAATATCTAAAATGGAAGAATTTACTTATGAGCAGATAAGAGTTAAGGCTCTTAAACAGGGAGTAAAAGATAACAAGGTTCACATTGGATTGTGGGCTAATCTTAATAACTATCTAAAGACAAGGAGAAAGAAGAATGGAAAGGTTGCTACCTATTATATCTCATTGCAGAAGTTGGCTTATTAATTCACTGATATTTAAACTGATATGATAATTCATCTGCCAACAGGAAAGAAGTTTCACAACAGAAAGGAAGCCAAGATATACTTTGGAACTGCCTACTATTACAGGATGGAACGAGAGAAGAAAGATTTAATGTTTACCAATACTATTCAATCAGCTACTAATGAATATGAAGATACCTCAAAGATACCTGCAAAACAGGACAAGTAACATTAGGCAGGATTATGCTACCATTAACAAGTCTATTGTAGATAAACTCAATCCACCCAATTTGTACAGGTTCTTCTGTCTGTCCTTATATAGAAACGACTATTATAAGGTCAGATGGAGAATCAAAGACTTAGCCAAACGAACTGGAGAGAAAGAGGACGCATTAAAGAACTTCAATAAGGATATAGAGGCAGTGCTGATTAGAAAGAGATATAGGGAAGCTATCAACCATCCTCTTATAGAATTTGTAATGAGGAACATTTACTGCATTCCACCCATTGAACATCCCAACTTCATAACACTGTCCTACCTCTTTATGACAGTGGATTTGAATATTAAAGTGAAAGGATATTATATCAAGCTCCTATTAATAGCAGAGAACAACAAGATACTGCTTACTCCTAATAAGTTGGCTGACAAATTGGGAATGGGTAAGAAGAATGTAGAGAGTTACAATCTGGAATTATATAGTGCAGGTTTGTTAAGATATATACCCAAAGGGATAGAGCTTACTCCCAATGAACTATTATTAGACAACAACATAGCCAAACAGCGCAAGGAGTGGAATCCAACCAACTCAAAAAACGTGGTTAAGATAGCTTTCAAGTCCAAATAACAGGCAAGTAGGATTTTTCGTACTGTTTATTAATATATTAAGAGATAGTACGAATAATCCCCACTCTGTCTTATTCTGACTTTAGAAGCATCTAAAGTTGAATTTCTACGATAAGGGTAAGCAGCCCTTATGAATGCTACTTCGTAATGACAATTTTAAACCATCAGAGTAATGCACAAGACACCCCTACCAACATAAACACCCCCTCATAGCTCTTAAATAAAAAGAATGCTTTAGAAATGCAGTCTGATAGTTGGCAGGAATAAGCATTCTTATTAATCCAAGAGCAGGCACGATGCACTATTGCCATAGCTAACCAATAATTTACTAATGCTCCTCATTTCCTTTGAAAGAATCTTTAGGGAAAAACATAGGACAGCCTAAGATACAAGCGAAGAAATTCACTTGTGTTTTAGGTTTGTTCCTATTAAATCCATTCAATCAATAACCATTTAATTCAATTTCATTATGAGAGATTTAGTAATTATGCCAGCTATGGCACAGCGTAGAGAATCATTAAACATGGGTGAGTTTGCAGAAGAAGCA